>DATMOO010000266.1:0-25670 GCA_035568275.1 Candidatus Sulfotelmatobacter sp. | reverse complement strand
GGCTCGCGCCTCCTGCTCGAAGCGACGCATGCGCTCGGAATCGCCCGCCGAGCCGGCGGGTAATACCTTGATCGCCACTTCGCGGCCCAGGCGTGGATCGCGGGCGCGATAGACTTCTCCCATGCCTCCCGCGCCGAGGGCGGCGAGGATCTCGTAAGGGCCAAGCTTTGAGCTGGGGGCGAGAGGCATTTGCGGGCTAATTATAGAAGGATTGCGAATGAGGCTGTATCGCCCTGCGCGTTGTTTCTGCTCGTGGCCCGTATGGCACAATTCCGACACGTTGCGTTTTCACGCCGCGCGAGGAGTCTCGCGTGCATCCTCGCTCGCGACCACTAGGCTTTGCGACTGTACCCTTCCACTCCCTGTCAGTGCTTGACGAGTAACTCGGAAGTTTAACGACGCACAATCAAGGGGCCACACGTCGGCTTGTGGGAAGCCAGACGTTCCAGTCAGGGCCTGCCGATTTCCGCCGGGATCGGTTGACCGCCTACCGCAAACGAATCGTGCCTTAAGTTGGCGCTTATGGGGTCGGCTCCGCAGGCAAACACTTCTGCCAGAACTGTTGATGCAAAGGCCCAAAACCTAACACCCAAGACCCTGACCCCTGACCCCTGACCCCTCTGTTTTACAATCGACTCGTGCCTGTCCTGCATGACCTGCGCGTAACGCTGCAGATGATCAAGTGGGAGCACTCCATCTTTGCGCTCCCGTTTGCTCTCTGCGGTGCCATGCTTGCGGCGGGAGGATTTCCTTCCGTCCACAAACTTTTGTGGATCGTCGTGGCCATGGTCGCGGCGCGATCGGCTGCCATGGCGTTCAACCGCTGGGCCGATGCCGCGATTGATGCTGCGAATCCGCGTACCAGCACGCGCGCCCTTCCGGCCGGGCATCTGTCGCCGGGCTTTGTGGTTACGTTCGTCGTGGCTTCGAGCCTGGTTTTTGTGCTGGCGGCCAGCCAACTCAATCGTCTTGCTCTGATGCTTTCTCCCGCTGCACTGGCCGTGTTGCTGCTCTATTCCTACACCAAGCGAGTGACTCGCTGGTCTCACATTGTGTTGGGATTTGCACTTGGTATCGCGCCCTCAGCGGCGTGGATCGCGGTGCGCGGATCGCTTGATCCCCGAATCTTGCTGCTGACCGCCGCCGTGACATTCTGGGTCGCGGGATTCGACGTGCTCTATGCCTGTCAAGATTATGAATTCGATCAGCAGGCGGGATTGCACTCCATTCCACAGTATCTCGGTATTCGAGGGGCGCTCTGGGTCGCCCGCGGCTTTCATGTAGCTATGGTGGGATTCCTCGTCACACTTCTGATCGTCTTCGGAATGGGGAAGCTTGCGGCGGTCGGCGTCGGAGTCGTGATTCTCCTCCTGCTATACGAACACTCCCTGGTGAAGGCCAACGATCTTTCCAAACTCAACGCTGCCTTCTTCACGATGAACGGTGTGATCTCGGTGCTGTTCTTCGTCTTTGTGGCCGCCGACCTGCTGTGGAAGAAATAGCGCGAGTCGATTTCCGATGCGAAAAAAATTGGCGCAAGCAAACTTGATTGCATGCGCCAAAACTCATGAGCCGAACAGGTTCTACTGATTTACCCGCAACAGCATCATCGTCCCTTTCTCGATCTTGACGTTGTTTTTTTCCGAGGTCAGTAGCGATCCCTGCTGTGAATTCTGCGAACCTGATTCCAGCCTCAGGTCAGACATGCCAATGACGCCCTGGGTATTTCCGGTGATCGGCGGTCGCGCGTCTCCCTGAGGCGAAGATTCGGACGAGGCGCCTGGAGGATAGTTCTGCTGAGACGATGGGCTTGGGCTTGCTCCTGAGGCTCCCGCTCGCGAGCCAGCCATCGGAGAGCTTGCGGAGCCTCCACCGGCGGCTGAAGGTGGCGCATCCGGGGCCGCCGCGCCGCCTGAATTGTTCGAAGGCGGGGCGATCACGGCCTGAATCGACATCGGCAACTGCATCTGGTCGCCCTTTACCACTGCGTGATCGAAGGCGATGCCAAGTTCGGACTGCTTCTGTTCCTTGTTGCGCGCCTGGACTTCGGTGACATGCCCGATCACCTTCGTGTCTTTGGGCACGAGCACATCGCCGCTATTGGTTTTCATGTCCTGCGTTACCGTGGCGACTACCTCGTCACCCGTTTTCGCCTTCTTGGCATCGACGGTCTTGGACAACTGCACTGGAATCACGCTGCCCGGGGCAATCTTGAGGGCCCCCGAGGTTTGCTGCTGATTCGCGGTCGGTTGGGCGGAAGATTGGCCCTGCTGCGTGGGCTGGTTGGGTTGTTCGTCGGAGCGGGGAGTTTGGGTGTCGGGGCTAGGTGGCGGCGTTTGCTGCGTGAGCGCGGCTCCGCACAGCAGGGTCACCGAAAACAGTGCTGCCAGAATGCTTCGCATGATGATTTCCTCCGTCTGTTGAATCGGCGCGCAAAGGATTACTCACATAGATGCCATTTTGCTTGCGCAGGATGGGCGGTGATTCTCATCTGGCGACAACCGACTTCCATTTTGTGGCATCGGAATACCATGATTTCACGTGTCTTCTTTGCAGCCCTTCTGCTCTCGCTAAGCCTCGGTGCCGCTTGCACGAATCAAAATCCCGACCAAATCCGGCAGAAGACCGCCGAAGAAACCGCTGCCATCAAGCGGGACACCAAAGCCGTTGCCCAGGGCGTAAAAGAAGGGCTCAGCAACAAGAAGACCGTCGATCTGAACAAGGCTTCAAAAGATGATCTGGCGTCATTGCCCGGAATCACTTCCCAACAGGCCGACCGAATTATTGCCGAGCGTCCCTATGCGAGCCCCCACCAACTGGTGACCCGCAGCATCCTCTCCGAAGACGAGTACAGCCAGATTCAGGACCGGGTGGTGGTGAGCCGCTGAACGTTGTTGGATGAACCTGGCTCAGATGAACAATGTTCAAAATCGAAGGAAACCCCGTTCCTTGGTATCATCAAACGGATGGGTTCCTTGCACGATTTCCAGACAGATGATCCCCGCCTGCAACCGATCTGCGACAAGGTGCTGGCCGGTGTACGTCTCAATGCCAATGACGCTCTGGCGCTTTACCGTACCGGCGACATCCTTGCCGTTGGTTGGATGGCCAACACCGTGCGCGAGCGCATGCACGGTGACAAGACGTATTTTAACGTCAACCGCCATATCAACCCCACGAATGTTTGCGTGGCCGCCTGCCGGCTCTGCGCCTTTGGACGGAAGAAGGACGCGCCCGGTGCGTACACCATGGCGCTGGAGGAAGCGTTTGAGACCGCGGCCTCGGGATATTCGGAGGCGGTCACGGAGTTCCACATTGTCGGTGGGCTCCATCCGGACCTGCCGTTTCAGTATTTCCTGGATCTCTGTGCTGGCCTGAAACAACGTTTTCCGCAGGTGCATCTCAAAGCATTCACGATGGTGGAAGTTGCGTATCTGTCGCGGCGGGCAAAACTGTCGATTCGTGAGACCCTGGAGCAACTCAAGGCCTCAGGCGTAGATTCGTTGCCGGGCGGTGGCGCGGAGATTTTTGCGGATCGCGTGCGGCATATCATCTGCGACCACAAGATTGACGGCGACCAGTGGCTGGAGACTGCGAAGCTTGCCCATCAGATCGGGCTGAAGTCGAACGCGACTATGCTTTACGGCCACGTGGAGAATGATGAAGACCGCGTTGACCATCTGCTCAAGCTGCGTGCCTTGCAAGACGAAACCGGCGGCTTCCAGACGTTTATTCCGTTGGCCTTCCATCCTGACAACACGCCGTTGCAGCATCTGCCAAAGACCACCGGCATGCTCGATATCAAGCAGATCGCGGTCGGCCGGCTGGTGCTCGACAACTTCCCGCACATCAAGTCGTATTGGCAGATGATGACCTCCAAGATCGCGCAAATCTCGTTGCGCTTCGGCGCCGACGACATGGACGGCACAGTCATCGAGGAAAAGATCTACCACGACGCCGGGGCGACCACTCCGCAGGGCATGCGACGCGAAGAGTTGGAGCGGCTGATCCGCGCGGCCGGGCGAGCCCCGATCGAGCGCGACACGCTCTACCGCCCGGTCACGAGGACGGAGACATCGGTTACGGTCGCGGTGTAGGTCGTGTGATTCATTCGGCGTAGAATCTCCGCGTATGCGGAAGTGTCCTCGGCTCCTTGCATCCCTGCTCGCCTGGACTCTTGTATCGTGTTGTCACATACCTTCAACGACCTCGGGTTTGGCAATCACCGAAAAGCCACTATGGGCGACCGATCTCAGAACTGTGGGCTTCGCGGGGGAGGAATGGCACACTCCTGCCGAGTTCGAGGCCGTTCGACAGATCGCTTTTGGAAGTAATGACGAATTAGTGGTCGCAAGCGACAGCGGCCCTTTTACAAAGCCCAACCACGTTCACGCGTTCGCTTTAAACACGAGGGAGGGGAAAGTCGTCGCCAAAGCGGAGTGGGAATCAAACAGCTGGCCTTTCTTATTTGCAACTTCGAAGGGCGAATATGCAGTCGTTACCACCGAGGGGATGGAACTCTTCGCATCTGGCCTCCAAAAGACTGAGGCACTGTTTCCTGATGCTGCCGCCGACAAGGCTTCGCCGGACGGTCGCTACTTGGCGCTCAGTAGAACCATTCCAGGCCATGGAGTAATTTACTTCCTCGATGCAACTACCCTGAAGCCAACTGGGACTGAGATCCGCGACACGTACGCCTGGTCAGTCGGAGACAATATCATCGCCGCCACCGCAACTCGTTCGGGCAAAACTATCGTGGAATTCGACGACGGCCGGCGCTCTGCTGAGTATCAAAGTGAGTGTGGTGCGTACGTCCGCAATTCGTTGCCGAGAACCTGGTTGCTCTTCTCGGCTGCGACGGCGTGGAGGTAGTCTCAGTTTCCGGAACCAAAATCTTTGCCGAGGGTCTAGCGGGAGGGCCGAGCTACATCGTTGCTGCTTCACGCAATGCGGGCCGATTTGTGGTTTCGCAGAAATTCGAGCGGCCAGGAGATCCGCCAAGCATGTGTGCGGAGCGCTTCACGGTTTTTGACGTTAACCTGCGGCGTGCGATTTTCGTAACAGAAAGCTACGACCTTAAGGGACCTTAAGGGATTGTCCGCGGGTCACTCCTCAGGGTATGCTCTTTCTCCTGACGGCACCTTGCTAGCTATTAATTCGGCTGGAACAGTACGGCTTTTCGCCCTCCATTAACGGCGGACCCCGGCCGGTCACACGCACTGAAACCTCCGTCACAGTTGCGGTCTGAATCGTTTTACGTCAACTTGTAGCGTGAGCGCGGCGGCTTCGTTTCGTTACTCGGTTGCCCTTCGCACTCCTTCCGGCGGAGTTCGCCATGGCGTGCCGCAAGAGCAGATTGACCCGCGTTTGGTAACCGCGGCCGTACCCCTTCAGCCAAGCAAGAACGTCGGTGTCCAGTCGAATGGTTATGGCTTTTTTTGGCGGGCGATAGAACTTGCCGACCTCCGCGCCGCTCCAGTCCAAGACGACGGGGATATCCGAAAAATCAATGTCCTCGTCCTTCATGGCTGCGATGGCGGCGATGTCTCTTTTTTGCTCCTTGCTTAGCTTCTTCATAGGTTCTCCGTTCATGCCGCGTTGCTGCGCGCGCCGATATGAATCTTATGACTTCTTCACCAGCACGCTCAAAGCACGTGTAAACGACGAGAAGTACGGCAGCCGTTGCGATCGATCCCAGCGTAATCCAGCGCTCTTCCGCGTCCGTTGTTTCGTCGCGCTGCGTCAATGAGTTGGCGTCATCGAATACCAGGACCGCGGTTTCGAAACGGACTTTGTGCTTCGCCAAGTTTCGCTGATTCTTCGTTTCGTCCCATTCAAAGCGCATGGCGGCGCCAATCTTGCAAGCTCGATGTTAAGCGAGAGAATGCCTTATGTCAATACAGTTGTACATACAACGATCCGGACGGGAAGTCATCGAGCTGCTATACGCCAAACCATTCCGGTCACACGCGCTGAACCCTCCGTCACATCCTCCGCATTTTTCTTTTTGCGCGCTGCCGCTATACCCGCGCTTACAGAGGATTTCCCGCCGACTTTCGGAAAGCGCGAAACACTGAGCGCGGCTCCAGATTGTTTTAGTGAGATGATCGCTCGGCAGTCAATTTGTGCAGTTCGTCGGCCGAGGTGTTCAGCAGATTGCGCAACACCGCGACCTCGGCGGCGATGCCGGTATGCAGCGCCGGACCGAGGTCGGGCGCAAACAGAGGAGAGTGATTCGAAGGCAAAGGATTTCCCGAGGCTTTGGCCTCGGCGAATTTCCCGGGATCGCCTCCTCCGAGGCTGAAATAGAAACCTGGAACGCCTTCCTCCACGTAGTAGGAGAAATCTTCTGAAGTTGTGATGGGCTCGGCGATGACAACATTATCTTTACCCAGTGCCGCCTCAAGGGGCGCCCTTAATCGCTGGGCCAGCGCGGGATCGTTATACACCGAGTCGTCACCCTGGTAGCGATCGATCAAAGGTTCGCGGGGAGCGCCGGCTGCAGCGGCTTCGCCTTTTGTGATGCGTGTGATGGCAGCAAGAATCTGCTTGCGTACGTCCTGTTTGTAGGTCCGCACGGTCAGCCCCATTTCCGCCTGGTCGGGAATGATATTGTTCTTCGTTCCTGCTCGGATATAGCCGACCGTGACAATCGCCATCTCGCCCGGCTTTACCTCCCGGGAAACGATCGACTGCAGGGAGAGAATGGTTCGCGCTGCAATCACGATGGGATCTATCGTCGTGTTGGGCGACGCGCCGTGCCCACCCTTGCCGTAGATCGTGATCCGAATCGAGTCAGCGTTTGTGTTGTAAACGCCGGGCGTAACTCCTACTATGCCCGCCGGAAACGTGTTTCCGACGTGCAAAGCTACGGCCACATCCGGTTTGGGAAAGCGCGTGAACAAGCCATCGTTGATCATGACCTTCGCTCCCCCGAAGCCTTCTTCGGCGGGCTGGCCAACGAGCATGAGCGTGCCGTGCCAGGTGTTCTTGCTGTGTGCCATGATCTCGGCTGTGCCCAGAATCGCTGCCATGTGCAGATCGTGGCCGCAGGCGTGCATCACGGGAACGTCGCGTCCCGCGTCATCTTTCATGTGGACTTTACTGGCGTAGGGCAGGCCAGTTTTTTCCTCGACAGGCAACGCGTCCAATTCGGTGCGCAGCATGATGGTTGGACCGGAACCATTTTTCAGAATAGCGACGACGCCAGTCCCGCCAACGTGCTCGGTGACGTCATAGGCGCTGCGCAGGTGAGCGGCCAGCTTCTCGGCAGTTTGCGTCTCATGGTTCGACAATTCGGGATGCTCGTGCAGATCGAGATAGAGTGCGTGAGCGTCGGGATAAACGGTGTCCACTTCTTTGGAAGCCGGAGTCTGAGCAATCGACACCGCGCCGAGGAGACAGGTCAACAGAATTGTGTAGCGAATCATGGCAGGGCATCATAAACGGCTGGAAGAAGAGGCTGCAAACCTTTGACCGAAACTGGGAGTTCTACCAGTCAATCCCTAACTAAATTATTGTGTCTGGTCTGCCCGATTTCTGCGTTTGCCTTCTTCACACCGGGTGTACAATTCGCTTAAGAAAGCACTTGGTTGCGCGACCTTCGTACAGCAAGGCCGAGGCGCTCATGAACGTTCACGTCAGTTACCGTCTTCCTAAAATTCCCGCCGTAGAAAAAGATGTTCAACACCAGATCGAAAAACTAGACAAGAGGCTGCAGGTGTTCCGGCCTGAATTAGTGCACCTTCGGGGCGTTGTGGAAGACGTCTCGCCCAAAGAGGGCACCAGTGTTTCATTGAACCTGCGATTGCCCTCGGGACAGATGGCTGTGCAGGCTAAGGCTCCGACGGCGGCAGCAGCGGTGAAGACTGCGTTCGAAGATCTGCTGCAACAACTCAATAAGCATAAGGATCTGCTGCGCGCATCGCACAAATGGCACCGCGGACGCCGCGGCAACAGCGCGCGTTCTGCGCCCCCCGTGCGGGAAGTTCCATTTGAGGAGACACTGGCAGTCGTATTTCCCGCCACGATTTCCGCGGACGATGTCCGGTCGTACGTAAACGCGAACCTGGCGCGCCTTGATCGCTTTGTCGAGCACGAGATCTACTTCCGTGAAGCGCAGGAGACTATCGAGCCCGGCTCGATTTCCAAGGAAGAAGTGATCGACGAGGCCATCGCCGTTGCCCTCGGCGATGGGCAGGAGAAACCCGAAAAACTGGCGCTGGAGCCCTGGCTCTACCGCCTGGCTCTTCGTGCTTTAGACGAACTGTCGCGCACCGATGAGAGCAATGGGAATGCTGTGCACCTGGAGGAATCGGCGCGGCGGCCGAACGTGAAGGGCAGTGACGAGCCGGAATTGCAGTTCCATCAACCCGATGAATCGATTACGGGAGCAACCGTGATTGCGGACTCTCGCATTGCCACACCGGAACAAATCATGGCTTCGGATGAACTGCTTCGGCTGATCGCGTCCGCGCTGCGCGATCTGGGGTCGGGACCACGCGAGGCGTTCATCCTTCATGCGGTCGAGGGCTTCAGTGTCGAAGAGATTGTGGCCATCACTGGCCAACCGGCGGATCGGGTGCTCGGCTTCGTTTCCGCTGCGCGCGAACACCTGCGCAACGCACCGGCACTGGCCAAGCAGTTCGAAGGCCGGTTCGCATCAACTGGCGCAGCCTAATGCAAATTATCAATCTGTGGGGAGATTCCATGAGCATGACTCGCGAACAAATCCGTGAATTGGCTGAATTTCAAGACGAGAATTCTTGCGCTGTCAGTTTTTATTTTCAACCGTCCACACCGCGCAATAAAGCACACAAAGAAGACACCATCCTCATCAAGGATCTGGGGCGCGAGGCGATGCGCGCGCTCGAGAGCAAAGGCAGAAAAGACGGCGCACGAGCCGACATTGACCGCGTCGTGCGGCTCTCCGGGGAACTGCGCAGCAATGGCACGCATGCGAAAGCGGTTTTTGCGTGTGCGGCGCAAAATGTCTGGCGGGAATACGAGTTGCCTCCGACTCTGAGCGGCACGCAGCTTTTTGTCGACCGCCATTTTCATTTGAAGCCTTTGGCGCATTTGCTCGGAGCGTCACCTCTTCTCGCCATTGTTCTTCTAGACAGACATCGCGCCCGCATCTTCGATCTTCGCCTTGGCGAGCTTACCGAACGCGAGGACCTCTTCCATCCGCTACCGCGGCGAGGACGCAGCGATGGTTTCGCCGGATATGAGGGCGGCCATGCGCAGCGCCGTGTCGAAGATGAAGTGCGCCAGCATTTCAAGCACATCGCCGAAAACTTGAAAGAGTTGATGGAGAAGGGTGTTTTCGAGAATTGGATTCTGGCCTGCCAGGACGCCCACCGCCCGCTGTTCGAGCCGCAGCTCCATCCTTATGTAAGTGAGGCGCTGATCGGGCGGTTCCATGCCGATTTGGCGCGCGCAACGCGAGACGAAATCCGCAGCCACGCGCAGCAGATTGTCGAGCAATGGCAGAACGAGCGCCGTCGCGATCTGGTCAACCAGGCACTCAGCCATGCGCGCAGCAACGGTCGGGGCGTTACCGGTCTTCGGCGCGTCTTGCGGTCCCTGGAGTTGGGAGAGGTGCAAACCCTTCTCGTCGGAGAAAATCTGCAGGGCCACGCCGTTGAGTGCACCGGTTGCGGCCACATCGACGCCCATCTGGTCAGCTACTGCCCTGTCTGCGGGCGGGCTACGCAGGAAATCGTGGATGTCGGCGAAGCGATCCTGCCGTGGGTGGTCCGACGCGATATCGAGACCTTCTATGTGAAGGATGATCCGGAGTTCGACAAAGTAGGGAATATTGCTGCCCTGCTTCGGTTCCGGACAGAAAGGGTACAACCCATCAGCTCGACAGCCGCCGAGCGCCTGCAGCAACAGGGGGCGGAATATCCAGGCAGGCTTCGCCGGTTTGCCCGAAGGTAAATTAGGATTTTCAGTGCAGCTTCCAATCGGGACGGGGGCCGAGCCCGTCCCTCGAGTGAATTACGAGTCCTCTAGAAGTTTCCTTGTCTGACTGCGCACGGTGTCCTCCGTGGTATTCTTCGCCTTCTGCGTTTCATTGACCGGGGAGAACTCATGACTTTCTCACGCCGTGATTTCGTTAAAACATCGGTGTTAGGTGCCGTTGCCGGAGGTGTTGCAGGCCGGGCAATTTCAAGCGTCGCGCAACCCACTCGGCAGGGACATGCCTCCGAAAACGATTCGGCGAAGCGGCCCATCATCATCTGCGCCCATAACGGCCACGCTTACGTGGAAGCGGCGTACGCTTTTCTCAAAAGTGGCGGAGACACGCTCGAGGCGGGAGTCCGCGTGGTGAAGGGACCCGAGGACGATCCCAACGATGATTCCGTCGGTCTGGGCGGCCTGCCCAATGAAGAGGGTGTCGTCGAACTTGACTCCTGCTGCATGCACGGGCCTACTCGCCGGGCTGGTTCCGTGGGTGGCGTTCGCAACATCAAGAATGTTTCGATGGTTGCCAAAGCCGTCATGGAACACACCGGGCACGTCATGCTCGTGGGCGAGGGCGCAGAACGATTTGCCGTGGCCATGGGCTTCCCGCGCGAGAACCTGCTGACCGACCGCTCCCGCAAAATCTGGATGTTGTGGAAGGAGTTCAATTCTGATCGTGACTGGTGGGGCCCAGGCATCGCCGATCCCCATTGGCAAGCGCCCAATCCGGGTTCCAGGCCACGGGCGGACTTGCTTCGTGACCGCATCGATGAGCTGAAGCAGCGCGCCGCCGATCTAGGCATCGAACAGGAATTCCTGCTCTCTGCTGTGCGCCGTGTGCTGTTCCCGCCGACCGGCACGATCCACTGTTCTGTGTTGAATGAAAAGGGAGAAATGTCCGGCATCACTACGACCAGCGGGCTTGCTTTCAAACTGCCCGGCCGTTGTGGAGATTCGCCAATCATCGGCGCTGGCTGTTACACCGACCAGGACGTCGGCTCCGCCGGGGCGACAGGCAGTGGGGAAGAGAACATCAAAGTCGCGGGCGCGCACACGATCGTGGAGAATATGCGGCGCGGCATGTCTCCGCAGGAAGCCGGGATCGATGCGCTCAAGCGCATCGTACGCAATTACAACGGTGACATGAACAAGCTGCGCTTCATGGACATGATTTATTACGTCCTGCGCAAAGACGGCGCCTACGCCAGTGTGAGCCTGTGGGAGGGATATTCGGCCGGCAATCCGCATAAGTTCGCGGTACATGACGGAACATTGCGGTCGGAAGTGGCAACGCCTCTTCTAAAGGGGTTTTCGCAGGAATGGCCGCCATTCCCAACAATTCCGGAGGAACTGAAGAAGGATTCGGTGTATCTGAAGTAGTTGCCAACGACAACGGCGAACGACTGTCCTACGAGAATCTGACCTTGAAGTCTGGATTCTTTTCCAGATGGATGCTGTCGACGAACCGTACTTTCCCGGTGCGCAGAGTCATGATCACCGAAGATGTCCGTGTTCCCTCGCCGAAGAATCGCACGCCCTTCATCAGCGCGCCGTCGGTCACGCCGGTCGCGGCAAAGATCAGTTGTTTGCCCGGCGCGAGGTCCTCGGCTTCATAGATGCGGTTCTTGTCTTTGATTCCCATGCGTTCCAGGCGCTCTTCCTGCTCGGGCTTCACGACTAAGCGGCCCAGCATATAGCCGTTGAGACAGCGGACCGCCGCTGCGGTAATCACTCCTTCCGGCGCGCCACCGGATCCCATCACCGCGTGTACGCCGGTTCCGATGACAGCGGCCGCGATTCCGGCCGAGAGATCGCCATCACCAATCAGGCGAATGCGAGCGCCTGCCGCGCGGATATCCGCGACCAGCTTTTCGTGGCGCGGGCGGTCGAGCACCATCACCACCAGATCTTCGACATCGCGATCCAGCCGGCGCGCGATGTTCTTGAGATTGTGGGAAACGGGAGCGTCAAGATACACGGCATCTTTGCACGATGGCCCGACGACGATTTTTTCCATGTAGCAATCGGGCGCGTTGAGCAAGCCTCCGCGCTCTGACGCAGCCAGCACTGTAATCGCTCCGGGAGCTCCGGTGGCGCAGAGGTTCGTCCCTTCCAGCGGATCGACGGCGATATCAACTTCGGGAACTTCGGTGCCGTCGGGGAATTCGGCTCCCACCTTCTCCCCGATATAGAGCATGGGGGCTTCATCGCGCTCGCCTTCGCCGATGACAATCGTACCGTGCATGGGAATCGAATCCATGGTCTTTCGCATGGCTTCGGTGGCCACCTGATCGCTCAGCTTGCGCTCGCCTTGCCCCATGGTGTGGGCCGATGCAATGGCTGCGACTTCGACCACGCGCAGGAATCGCGCCGCGAGGTCACTTTCAATATTTTCTCCGTAGGTGCGGGCTTTTCCTTCCGGCCGGGTCTGGGTTGCCATGCGATCTCTCCGGGCGCTCCAGAAATGTTACGCGCCGGGGTGAGACTATATCGCACTCGCGAATAGAATGAAAATACAGGATTCACCCAATCGTTTTTGTCCGCCGAAAGATCGAATGCGTTCGCCATCGGTGAGCATGGTATCCTCCTATCCCTGATCCGAAGTCGCTCTTATGCCCGAGAAGCGTCCGCTAACTTTCCTCTGCATCACGACCTACGAAAAAGGGCAGGAGTTCATGCGCGAGTGCAAGCGCCAGGGATGCCGGGTGCTCCTGCTAACGGCCGAGAAACTGCGTAACGCAGACTGGCCTCGCGAAAGTCTCGACGATACTTACTATCTTCCCGATGAAATCCCGCTGGCCGACATTGTGAAGGCGGTGACGCATCTCGCGCGCAACCAAAAGCTGGACCGAATTGTCGCGCTTGACGAATTCGATATGGAAACGGCTGCGACCTTGCGGGAGCATCTGCGCATCCCGGGGATGGGTCTCACCACCATGCGGTACTTTCGCGACAAGCTGGCGATGCGAATGCGGGCCCTGGATCGCAACATCCGCGTGCCTGACTTCGTTCCGGTTGTGAACCACGGAGATATTCAGTACTACCTGGATCATGTGCCCGGACCTTGGGTATTGAAGCCGAGGCAAGAGGCGTCCGCAATCGGCATAAAGAAGATCCATGCCGGGGAAGAATTGTGGCCGGTGCTCGATCAGCTCGGCGACAAGCAGTCGGCATATCTGCTGGAAAAATTTGTTCCGGGAAATGTGTACCACGTCGACTCGGTAGTTTCGGAAAACGAGGTGGTGTTCTCGAACGTCAGCAAGTACGGCAAGCCGCCGATGAACGTGGCTCACGGCGGAGTGTTCACGACCTTCACTGAGGAGCGCGGAAGCGAAGACGATTCGGCTCTTCGTGCCATCAATCTTGACCTGATTGCTGCGCTCGGACTGCTGCGCGGGGTGGCGCACGCGGAGTTCATCAAAGCGCAGGCCGACGGCGGGTTTTATTTTCTGGAATGTGCGGCGCGTGTCGGCGGCGCTTACATCAACGAGATGGTCGAGACTGCGACTGGGATCAATCTATGGCGCGAGTGGGCGCGCATCGAAGTTGCCGGCGAGGACGGCAGCTACAAGCTTCCGCCGGCTCGCGCGGATTATGCGGGAGTGATCCTCTCCCTCGCGCGCCAGGAGAATCCTGATACCTCCGCCTACAACGATCCTGAGGTGCACCTGCGCATCAAGAAGCACCATCACGCCGGGTTGGTGCTGAAGTCGTCCGACCCATACCGGATTCCCGGCCTGCTCGAAGACTATGCCCGCCGTTTCGCGGAAGAATTTATGGCCGTCGAACCACTGAGAGACAAGCCGACCTCGTAATAAGCGGATGGTTCAAGAGATTGAAGAAGTCTCCGCGGATCGTATCGATGTGATTGGGCTGTGTCGCGCGAATTCTCTGCTAATATTTGCCCATGAGTCCAGCGACAGAACAATCTGCGACAGAACGTCCCGAGCGGCCAGCATCGGAACGCAAAGAGCCGACTTTCCTATTCACCGAGAAATACGTAGCCGACAAAAGCGAACTCGCCCGCCGCTTTATCGAGACGCGCGCCCGGCTGAACGCAAACGTCGACAAGGCGAATAACTTTCTGGTGAAGCGCTTTTACAACATTGATCGCAACACTTATCTGGAAGGTGCCCTGTCGGCTAAGACGAAGGAGTTGATGGGATTGGTTGCCTCAGCCTGCCTGCGTTGTGATGACTGCATTTTCTATCATGCGATCCAGGCATATCGGCTCGGAGTGCCCCGGGTGGAGCAGGAAGAATCGCTGAATGTAGCGATGGTCGTGGGCGGCAGCATCGTGATCCCGCATCTGCGGAGAGCGTACGAGTTGCTGGAGGAGTTGTACGGCTAGAACTTAGAACTCCTCATGGTCTCCAAGCATGAGTTTGTACAAGTATTTAGTTCCGCAACGATTGGACATTCTGGGCCACCTACGAATCCGGGTTACCCAACCGACCGCGCGCTAAACGATCCCTTCGAACTTCGTCCCGTCGTTCGGGGCTTAAAGGATATTGCTAGCACAACGCAGCTGCTTTCTGATCAATACGACCGGGCGGATCTTCCTGAAGAATTCCAGAGATTCGCGCATCAGTTGAACCTGGCTGTTCCAGAACTCAAGGACGGACTAAAAGCGAATGTCGTTGCAGGAGCTATCGGCATCTTTAATCAGTTCTCACCGTCGATGGTCGAGTTGGTGCTTGAGAGTTCGGGGACGAAACTGGGAATCCTCTCGCTCAGCGAGACACCGTCAAGCCCTGTCATGTGCGCACTACGCTGCGGATCACTCAGGTTTCTTGATTGTGTTTGACGAACGAAGCCCATGGTTCTGCGCGAAGAAAGGGGATTTAGATGAATTTCGGCACATCAGGAAAGTAACTTACTTGGAGATGTCCAGGCCTGGTTACCTGGCCGATGTGGGGGCGCAAGAGCTGTTTTACAGCAAGCTCTCGGAGTGGAAATATGAAAGGGAGTGGAGAATCATTCGTCCGCTCGCAGAGAGCAGTTCGCGATTGGGCGATATCTACCTGTTCGATGTGCCAGCCGATTCAATAAAGGGTGTCGTTCTCGGATTCCGGGCTAATGACGCATTGGCGACAGCACTAAGAAGCGCCGTAAGGGACAATCCCTCCCTCCCTCCGGCACATTTCTGTCGGCCAAGCCGTCCTTTCGAAGAATTCCAATTCTATCGAAATAAACCCAGCAAGCTAGAACGCGTCGATTCCCGTCACGCTCTGGCCGATGATCAGCGAGTGCACGTCGTGCGTGCCTTCGTAGGTCTTCACCGACTCCAGGTTCATCAGGTGGCGCATGATCGGGTAATCGTCCGCCACTCCGTTCGCGCCGAGAATGTCACGCGAGAGCCGGGCGCACTCGAGTGCCATCCAAACGTTATTGCGCTTGGCCATCGAGACGTGGTGCGGTTCAACCTTTCCCGCGTCTTTCAAACGTCCTACCTGCAGCACCAGCAATTGCGCCTTCGTGATCTCGCTGATCATCCACGTCAGCTTGTCTTGCACGAGTTGGTGCGAGGCGATGGGCTGGTCGCGCCATTGCTTGCGGAGCAGGGAATATTGCAGCGCGCAGTCGTAGCAAGACATCGCTGCGCCAATCGCTCCCCAGGCAATGCCGTAGCGCGCCTGGTTGAGGCACATCAGCGGAGACCGCAGGCCGCCGGTTTTGGGGAGAAGGTTCGACTCGGGCACGTGCACATCCTGCAGCGATAGCCCAGACGTCACCGAAGCGCGTAGCGACCATTTTCCGTGGATGTCGTCAGCCTTGAATCCCGGACGGTTCGTCTCCACCAGAAACCCGCGGATGCGGTCATTCTCGTTCTCCACCTTGGCCCAGATGATGGCCACATCGGCGATCGTCCCCGAGGTGATCCACATCTTCTCGCCGTTGATGACGTATTCGTTCCCAACCTTGCGTGCCCGCGTGCGCATACCGCCGGGGTTCGATCCGAAATCCGGCTCGGTCAGGCCGAAGCATCCCAGCTTTTCGCCTTTCTGCATGGCGGGAAGCCAAGCGTTTTTCTGCTCGTCGCTGCCGAATTCATAGATCGGATACATGCAGAGCCCCGACTGTACGCTTACAAAACTGCGCACTCCTGAGTCTCCGCGTTCGAGTTCCTGCGTCATCAGGCCGTATTCCACGTTGCCCATGCCGGCGCAGCCGTATCCCTTGAGCGATGCGCCAAAGAAGCCGAGTTCGGCCATCGGCTTGACCAGTTCGCGCGGAAAGCGGCCCGCGCGGTTGCATTCCTCGATGATGGGAATCAGATTGTCTTCGATGAACTGGCGGGTGGTGTCGCGTACAAGCTTCTCTTCGTCGGTGAGCAGGGAATCGTATTGAATGAAATCGACACCACGAAATTTAATGGCAGACATGGAGAGTCTCCGTAGTTATGAACTTTGAACCCCGGCGCGCGACCACATCACGGTTGCCCCCGCGATCCGGCGACGATGCGCCTTCGAGTGTGCGCGGGCAAGAGTGCCCGCGCCACACAACTAGAGTCGTCCGCACGCGAGAGGGCAAACTAATGACGGTAGCAGGATGCGGGGATACGGGTCAACGCGGCGAAGGGACTGACAGCGTCCTGAGTCGAAACCAAGACTCAGGACGCTATCAGCGAGATGATCGAAAGCATTCGGGTTGCGCTATGAGAGCCGCATGTTCTCGTTCTATTCAACGTTCACGGTTACGGGAAGAGACGCAATGCCATTGCACACCACCCGTAAGTCGCTCAAGCCGGTTGGGATTTTGCTGGTCACGTCGAAACTGGTCGAGGCGGGCGTAGTGTAGGCAATGCCCATCGTGCTGTGGTCATGCGTCCGAGCGTACGACACCTGGCCGCTCACCCGGTTGGTGATTTGCACCAGCGGATAGTTCGTGGCTCCCTGGATGTCATCACCGTATGCGGCGCCTTGCGAGAATCCGTTGAAGTTCAGGCCCGACACAACATAGGTCTGCCCGGGCTTCACGGTCGAGGGAGCCGAGAGAATCTGCGGGAGCCAGGCGCTCTTGGGATTTCCGCCGTGCTGGAAGATCCATACATTGGCGAAGTCGGTGTATAGGACCTCGCCCGTGGGTAGCAACAGCATATTTCCGTAGTACGACGAAATGTTCGGCGCATCCGTGTTGCTCGATGTGACGTCTCGATACTGGGTTCCATCCCAGGTGAAAAACTTAGAGCCTGTGTTGAAGATACCGGGACTGGCCTGAAACAGCACGCTCCCGCCCGGAAGCAACGCGGCGGGGCCATCGGCGGCATCCGTTCCATCCGGGATGTCAGGTCCGGCAGTCCATATTTTCGTATTGGTATCGTATGTGGCAGTGTGTCCGGCTTGTCCCGGAGCGCCATTTGCGCCCACGTAGAAGACGGTCCCGTCCGGTCTCAGAACGCCCGGGCCGAGTTCATACGATGCATGATTTGCGTCGGGATAGGAATCCCAAAGTTGCACAGGCGTGTTTCCAGGGCTTGTCCACTTGCCGGTTGACGGATGATAGATCTCATAGCGCTTGCCATTCTTGGCGTAGGCGCCCACGTAGGCATCCACGGTCAGCACTGTGCCGTCCGGCAGAAGTGTCCAACCCTCTTCGTCGTAGATATCCTTCTTATTTGTGCCCGTGGTCGTCCAGGTCAATTTGGACGGATCGAGCAGAGCGCTCTCCTTGCTGCAGCAGTTCGCTTGCATGTAGGTGCCATTAGCCAAAACTACGCTCTGGGCGTCGCCGATTGATTGCCAGCCTGCTGGAGGAGCTACCATCCTCCACTTGTTGGTTTTCGGGTCATAGATCGCGCCCTGGTTGGTCCAGACCGGCTGGCAGTTTCCTTTGGTCGCATTGTATTCTCCGCCGGCCATCATGACGCGGCCGTCCGGCAATACCGCAGATCCGAAGTAGAGAGGAGCGTATCCTGACGGCAGCGAGGCGATCCTTTTCCATGTTCCGTTGACGTAGCTTCCGAATGCATCCGGAACCAGACGCCACCATTGCGGACCGCAGGCTTGGTGAAGGATGACTGTACCGTCTGTGAGCAAGAGAGGGTTGCCCAGTCCGAGGTTCGCGTTGGGCTGATTCGCGAGGGGAACCCAATGTTGTGCGGTTGAGAATTGAATTGTCGCCAACACCAGGCCGACTGAAACGAGGAGAGTGCGCAAGTTTGTCATAGGAATTCTCCGACGATCTTTTGACATCATGTGACGAGAAGGTTGTTCTGCGGGCGTGAGGTGGTCGATCAGATTACCCTTTGCGGCTGGATCCCCAAGCAGAACGCTTCCTCTCGGTCAAGAGCGGTCAGCATTGTAACCCGATTTTGTTATTTCCTTTTGTCAAGAACTGTATTCGTTGTGGAAGATCCCAAACCAAAGCGGCTGGAATAATCGCCGGACGGCCTAGCGTTTGAACGCTGGTAGGATTTCGGTGGTATTCTGTTTGCGATTTTCCGGGCTGTTGAATCGTTTCAATAGAAGGATCGCGTTTATGCGAATGGTTCTGCTTGCGAGTGCGGAGGGTAGCTTGCGTCTCGAAAAACGTTCTCTTCCAGTTCTGGCTTTAGCGACTGTTGTGATGGCGCTTTCCATTTCCATGGCGGCCCAGAAGGTCACGGTTGATTCCGACCCGGCACACGTCGCCAACACATTCAGCCCCGTCCACTCCCTGGGGGCCGCTATCGACCGCTTACGTACCGGTGCTCCCGATCACCTGCTCAAAGATCCGCTCTTGAAAGAGATTCTCGGCGCGGGATGGCAAACGGTCACCTACCGGCAAAACACCGAGTTGATGGTGGAAGCCTGGCACTGGAATCCGGCAGGGAAGTGGAGCAATCCCGAGAAGCAGGAAGGCTATTTCGTCGGCAATGCCGAGCCTGGAGAAGAAATTCACAGCTCCTGGGCTTCTCCTCTGCCGCATCGCGGATTCAGCCGAGGCGACGGCAACGGATGGTCACGCCTCACGGACGGCGATATTCACTCGTACTGGAAGAGCAATCCTTATCTCACCAAAGCCTTCACCGGTGAGGACGACTCCCTTCATCCCCAGTGGGTGATGGTCGACCTCGGCACGAAGATTGATGTGAACGCCATCCGCATCGCCTGGGCCGATCCCTACGCAAAAAAATATGCAGTGCAATTCTGGACGGGAGAACTTGAACCCTTTTACGAGGGCACGATGAAGGGCACATGGCAGACGTATCCGTTGGGCAGCGTTACAGAAGGCAAGGGTGGCACTGTCACGCTGAAGTTGGTCGATTGGATGATTCCCGTGCGCTACCTCCGTATTTGGATGACGGAGTCTTCCAATACTTGCGACACACATGGCTCAGCCGACAAGCGCAACTGTGTTGGCTATACGATTAACGAACTCTATGTGGGCGCGCTATCCGAGGATGGCGCCTTCAACGACTACGTCACACACTTTCCCAGCCGTGATCAGACGATTACATGGCCGTCCTCGGTCGATCCCTGGCATGCTGCGTCTGATGAAGACCACAGCCGCGGCGATCAAGTGGGCTTCGACTTTTTCTTCAACTCCGGCGTGACGCGCGGCCTGCCGACGATGGTCCCGATCGCGATGCTCTACGCCACGCCGGAAGATGCGGCGAACGAAATCGCATACTTGTATAAGCGGCACTATCCGATTTCGTATGTTGAGATGGGAGAAGAGGCCGATGGCCAGCACATGCTGCCCGAGGACTACGGTGCTTTGTATCTACAGTTCGCGACAGCGATCCACAAACTTGTGCCCGAGGCGAAGCTCGGAGGCCCCCCATTTGAGGGCACATTCGGCGACGTCGAGGTCTGGCCTGACGCCAACGGGAAAGTCTCGTGGATTGGGCGTTTTGTCGATTACTTGAAAGCCCACAACCGGCTCAATGATTTCACCTTCTTTTCCTTCGAGCATTACCCGTACCAGGACCGTCCGAGTTATTCGTGGGCCGATCTCTATCCCGAGCCGGAATTTGTTCACCACATCGTGCAAGTCTGGAAAGACAACGGTGTGCCGTCGAACATTCCGTTCTTCATGACCGAAGGCAACATTGGAGGCGGTGCTCCCCCCTCAACCGTGAAAAGCGGCTTGTGGCTCGCTGACTACGTTGGAAGCATGATGGCGGAGGGCGCGGGCGCGACTTATTACTTCCACTACATGCCCTATCCCCAAAACTCTTCGGGCTTTGGAAACTTCCTGTTGATCGATCAGAACTACAGAGTGGTGGGTTATCCGCCGCAGTATATTGCCGCGCAAGTGATCACGAAAGAATGGGTGCAGCCGATCGACGCGCCACACAGGCAGTTCAAAGCCGCCAGCGATGTCAGCGATGCTGCCGGACATGTTCTGGTCACTGCTTATGCGGTGGAGCGTCCGGATGGCCAGTGGTCGGTGATGCTGGTCAACCGCGATCAGTCCAACGATCATGCCGTGAAAATCGCGTTCGACACAGCAAAAAGAGAGCGCCACTTCACCGGCCAGGTCGATCGCATCACTTTCGGCTCGAATGAATATCAATGGCATCAGCAAGGCCAGAGCAGCCACGCAGATCCCGACGGACCGCCCTCAAGGTCGACCGTGCAGGGGGGCGCCGACATGCTTTACCAGCTGCCTAAGGCCTCAATTACCGTTTTGCGTGGCCATGTCAGCCCGTAAAGATTAATGTGGCTGTCGCCCAAATCAGGTACTTGATCTCGTGCTCCGGAAGAGTAGCGTTTCTGAGAACTGAGAACTGAGAACTGAGAACTGAGAACTGAGAACTGAACTCCCTCGCCCGCGATCCCACTTCGTGCTACCATTCCGCGCTATTCGGGAGAGTCGTATGGCATTACCTGATATCAGCGCGCAATTCGTTTTTCGTCAGTGGACCCAGGGAAAGTACTCCTACAAAGAAGCCTCAGGGGAACTCGGCGTTCCCGGCAAAGTCGCGACCCACCGCATTGTTTCTGCCCAGCGTGCCATGTCGGGTGGGACTGGCGAACATGCCGGACATTTGATCGGCATACAGTTCGGAGCGCCTGGGGACATCCGCAACCTGGGCTTGCAAAACCCCAACATGAATACCTTTGCGCCCAAGGCCCTGCAGGAGGCATTCCAGGGCCCCGGGGGCAGTTACCACGATCTTGAATCGCAGTGGGCCGAGCAACTCCTCGCTGGTACCGCGATACGGGTTAAGGTGAAGGACAAGTACCGCCTTGGAGAAAATCGGCCGTTTTCCCGCTGGGTGCAATGGATCGAGACCGCGCCGGGTGCACCGTCAGGTATCGTTTCGGAACTCGAGTTCGGGAATTTCAGTTCGCCGCAGATGCGGGCTGCCAATCCGTGAAGTTCGTGTAGGGGCGGACGCCCTCGTCCGCCCCGCGACCCTGAGCGCAGCGAAGGGAGCGTGCCGGGGCCATGGGTAGTCCCGGAAAGCTGACACAGTACCAACCGCGTTGATTGCGCTTCGCGCAACCCCGGACGAGGCGTCCGGGGCGACATTTCGAGGAAGGACACTGACCGAACCAGCTGCTAGGGCCTTCGCAGCTATGGATCCCACGGGCGCGCGCCAATTCGCGGCAACCAGCGCGGCACAGTTCTCTTGTATTCTTCGTAGGACTCGCCAAATTGGCGCTGCAAGGTTGGTTCCTCGTACAAGACCACGAAGGAGTGAGCGATCAGCAACATCACGCCCGCGTACTCTGCGACGTGATGGGATCTAAATATAACGGCTTCTCCGAGAATGGCCAGTGCCACACCGATATACATCGGGTTGCGGATGTATCGATGCAGGGCGGTCGTAACTAGAAATTTCGTGGGCGCGATAGGCGCGGGAGTTCCCAACCCCTGCACGGCGAATTCCCAAGCGCAACGGAAGTAGATAGCGGCCCCGATCAGGAAGGTGATCACACCGATCCAGGTCACGACACCGCCCGGCGGCCTCGTGAATCCGCCCAGCAGCCAGCGCGGTATCAGGATCGCGACCGTGCCCGGCACGAAGATCGTGAACAGGAGCGTATTCAGAAGCGGCCAGAATCTACGCGGCATAGTATTTCCGGCGGTCGGTAGCGGCAAGACAGCCGGCACAACGTTACTGTAAAATAAATGTCGGCGGAAGAGCACAAAGACGCAGCTGCAGATTCTTCCCGAGTGGATCCAGACAATTCCATCCACGTGCATCCGCGTGGTTGACGCGGAACGCTGCGCACACATTCGAAACATCAGGAGAGATTCATCATGGCAGTAGGCGCCAAGATCGCAAAAACAGCCGACCGCAAGAAGGTTATGGATACCACCAAGAGTACCGATTGCCCCAAGTGCGGCAAAGCGACGCGCATCGTAAAGCGCGTGAAAGACCGCGAACGCGGTGTCCCAGGTGGGATCTACATCTCGTGCTCGGGGTGTGAGTTCTTCGAGAAGCTCTAACCACTCAGTGGCTGAGCCGTTGCACCGCATCTCGTACGCGCTGCGAAATGCGAGGACCTGAATCCTTCCTTTGCTTCAGTTCCTGGTCCAGACTCCGGTAAATCTGGAGAGCGTCCTCCCTTTTGCCGGAGACCTCGTCGATGCTGGCCTGAATAAAGCGCGCTTCCATCTTGTTGAGGTCCGATGCCTCGGAGGCCGGGGGACTGACCCACTCATAGGTGGCCCAGACCTCATCCGGCGGTGCAGCAGACACCACTTCCCGCAATTCAGCATCGGTTCCAACGGTCGTGCTGAAATATGAGTGGATTCTTCCTTTGTCGTCGTCGCTGATCGGGTCATTGTCCTTCCTCATCTGATTGGCCACCCGAATCAGTTCGGCTCGCACGCCCGGCTCCTCGTTGTAAATCATGCCTTCGAGTAGTCATCCGCGCACAAACGGTTTAGCCTTGCCGCCTTTCAGCGCTGTCGCGAAGTGCGTTTTCGCTTCTTCGAGGTTTGCGGGAGGCAGAAGGAGCCACTCGCCGATCATGGCGTTCGCATAGACGTTCGCCGGATCCGCAGTGCCTCGCGAAGATGTGATTCGACGATCCCGCCTTGTCCCGTGATATTCCCCTTCAAGAAGTTGAGCCAGCCAAGGTGCGCCACCAGATCAGCCGCGCGATAACCTTTTGCCGTGCTGAGTCCACCCTCGAGAATGGGAGTGAGGCGGTCAAAAATCGTCCGCGCTTGCGGCGCGACGTCATCCACGTTGTGCCTCGGAGTTCCGGATCTCTTCAATCCACACCATCGCAACATCGAGTCGAGTATGCAGAGCCTGCGTGTCCGAGGGCTTGGCCTTCAGGATCTCGGCCAAGGTATCCATGGCAGCGGAGTATTCGCCGAGTTCCTCCTGTCTTTGGGCGCTGGCGAGCATTGCGTGCGACTGGCGCCCCGTCTTCCACCAGCCCTTTAGTGGTCCCACTAGCCCGCTTAGGCCGGTGATGAGCCCGATCACTGCGGTGACGACGCCAATCCATGCCAATAGCCGCTTGGATTCCGGTTCCCTGGCTACTGGTTCTGGCACCTGCGGGGTTCTGCAATGAAAGCAGACCGCTGCGTCGATAGGAATCGGCTCTTTGCACGCGGTGCACAGTTTTTGATCGTGTGTGGTCGTAGTTGAATTGGAGGCGGCTATCATCAGAATTCGCTGTAATTAGCGGCCCGAGCTGCTTTCTCTCTGCCGTTTTGCCCCAGGGGTTTTGGCGCGGATTATATCGCAGTGCCACGGAAGATGCCCGTCAGAAGCTTGAGGCGGGCACCAATGGAACGAGAACCTGCAAGTTGAAGTAATCGGCGTTGGGCTTCCGGGACTTGCTTCAATCCAGATCTAAGGCTACCCGGAGTGCTTCATCCAACTCCTTGAGCTTGCTCCAAGAAAGCGAGCCAACAAACTGGGTGAGGTCAGCTTTTCGCAGGCTTCTGAGGTTGTCGCAGACAATCCAACTATGGTGCTTCAATCCTTCTTCCGGACCGACCGCAACTTGCGTGGAGAGTCCATCACCCTCTGTAAAGATAGGTGCGGCGATCACCGTCGAATAAGCAGAGTCAATCAAACGCTGCCTGCTGACGATGACGAAGCTACGGTGGCGTTTCGGATCGCCCTCCGGTTTCTGCACACGATAGATGTCTCCGCGCCTCATCGCCCCTTGTCATTCTTCCGGACGATCCCCTACTGGAGCCTGCAGCTCAAGACCGTCTTCAGCTTCTCGGTTGAGCCGACTCGCGTTCCGATTAATGATTTCAAGATCCCGGGCGTCGCGTGCCGCCCTCTCTCTTGCCCGCAGGTGCTCGCGCAAGACGCTCTCTATGAAAGCGGAGCGCGACTGCTTCGATCCTGCGATCCGATCAATCCCCGCTAGGACCTCGTGCGAGAGTGTGATAGATGTCTTCTCTTTCATACTACCAATATACTACCAATATGCTACCTACGAAAGCACCTCCGGAATAAGGGCACTGCTGTTTTGGGAGACAAGCAAATGCGGTTCTATCCGCGAATCTGCCCCAGAATGGCCCTTGCTTCGGCCGCGGGATCGGCGGCCTCTGTGATCGGTCTGCCTACCACGATATGGCTCGCACCTGATGCGATAGCCTCTGCTGGCGTTACCACACGAACTTGATCCGCAATGCCGCTTCCCGCCGGACGCACTCCTGGAGTGACAATCGCGAACCGGTCGCCGAGCTCCGCGCGCAGTGTGAAAGCCTCCCGCGCTGAAGTGACCACGCCCTGGCAGCCTTGCCGGAGTGCGATCGTAGCCAGCCGCACCACGCTGTCTTCCATCGATCCGCGAATCCCAATCGTCTCCAGATCGTGTCCATCCATGCTGGTGAGGACGGTGACTGCCAGCACCATCAAATCGGGTCGCACCTTCGCCGCCTCCACCGCGGCGCGCACCATCTTCGTGCTTCCCGCAGCGTGTATCGTTAGCATGCTCACGCCAAGCTTCTCAGCCTCGGCGACGGCTGCTCCTACGGTGTTCGGAATGTCGTGATACTTCAGATCGAGAAACACTTGCCGTCCGGATGCTACGAGATCGCGCACGATCTGCGGTCCCACGGCGGTGTAGAGTTGCATCCCCACCTTGTAGGTCAAGGCGGACTCTCCCACCGCCGCCACAATCTTCTGTGCGGCGGCGGCGGACGAAACGTCGAGCGCAACGATGAGCCGCTGACGCGGATCATCACTTCGATAGCTCAAGCTATCGGTCGGGATGCGGTCGGGCAGAGCAGCCGTCATCCCGCCTAGTGTACGGGTTTTTACGGGAGTTTCGCTACAGGGGGATGGTTAACGGCAACCGTCTGGTAATCCGGCTTCTGTTGTGGCCGGGATTTGGCGACACTGCTCGATTGAACCAGATCCAGACGTACGCGTTGCAGCCCATGAGCCTTCATCTGAAGGGCTTGGGCGGCCCCATAAGAAAGGTCGATGATCCGGCCCGGCACGATCGGTCCACGATCGTTGACCCGGACGATGACAGCCTTCCCGTTACGCAGGTTCGTTACCCTTACGTAGCTTCCCATGGGAAGCGTCAGGTGCGCGGCGGTCATGTCGTACATATCGTACGGTTCGCCGCTGGCCGTCGGTTTGCCTTCGAAGTTCTGCCCGTACCAAGACGCCGTTCCAACTTGATACGGTTTGGTCTTGTCGACCTGTTTGCGGACTTCGGACTTCGCTTGAACAGAACTAACTGGAGCCGGTTTCGCCTCCGAGATGTTCGGTCCCTGAGCCGCTCCCAGGCCGACGATCAGAAAAGCGATCGCCAGTCCATGAGCTA
>DATMOO010000265.1:0-2638 GCA_035568275.1 Candidatus Sulfotelmatobacter sp. | reverse complement strand
ATCGAGATCCGCAGTTGACCATCCTCAGTCTGGCCCGACTTGATCGTAAGTTCGCCAGCCGCGTCCTTCATCGCTTCGATGCCGTTGAGCATGAGGTTCATAAAGACCTGCTGCAGTTGCACACGGTCGGCCATGGCCTTGGGAAGATCGTCGGCGAGTTCGCTGCGGATCGAAATCGAATACCGGCTCGCCTCATTGCGCAGCAGGACGATCATCTCGTGAATGATTTCATTCACGTCCAGCAACTCCCGTTGGGCAGCTCCCTTCTTAAACAGCGAGCCGATGCGGCTGATAATGTCAGATGCTCGAAGGACATCTTTGATGATTCTCGCCGCGGCTTCGCGGGCCTCTGGCAGGTCGGGGTCATCACGAGAAAGCCATCGGAAGCAGGTCTTTGCGTTGATTACAGCGGCAGCTATGGGCTGCTTGATTTCGTGGGCCAGGGAGGCGGTCAACTCGCCCATAGTGGTCACGCGACTGATATGCGCTAGGTCCGCCAGCGCTTGACGCAGCCTCTCGCGTTCGTCTTCAGCCCGCTTGCGCTCGGCGATATCCATTATGAAAGAGACGCCCTCATTGCCGCCTTCTTCAAACAGAGCGCTGCCGACCAGCACGGGCGCGCGGGTACCATCTTTGCAGAAGAACTCCGTCTCGTACGGTTGAACCATACCCGTCGCCTTCATCTCCGCGATGGCCAGTTCGCTCCGGTCGCGCCATTCCGGAGGAGTCATGTCCGTCCAGCGCATGTGACCCGAGACGAGGTCTTCGCGGGTGTATTGAATCATGCGGAGAAATTCTTCATTGGCTTCGAGAATCGGGCCGTTCAGATTCCACATGCTGATACCGATGACGTTGGCTTCGACCAGTCGGCGGATGCGCGCTTCGCGCTCGTGGAGTTCTCTGGTTCTTTCTGCGACGCGATGGTCGAGCTCCTGCGCGATGCGCTTCTGCTCGATCGAGCGGCGCGCCTCTTGCAGCCCGATCACCGCCTGGTTTGCCGCAACGTCAAGCAGGAGCCTCTCTGTCTCTGTTGGGAAATCCGTCCGCGCGGAACCCGCTATCAAGATCCCCATTTCATTCTGCAACCCAAGGCACCGGTGGGCGATCGACACGTTTCCTTCTCCCACAGGATTCGGGATCAGAAAAGAAGAGGTGGGTGACTGGCCCGTGAAGCAAGGGCTGAGGAGCCGACCAAGCTCGTCCGGCCGGACCTGCAAATTTCGGCGGAACTGAGCGACCTGGAACATCTCGATGGGCGTGCCGTCAAGGGAATCAACCACCCGGAGATAGGCAAAATCCACGCGCAGCATGCCTACCAGCGCATCGAGCAGCGTCCGGCCAATCTGCGATGGCTCATAACCACTCCAGATGGCGGGCAGGGCCAAAATGCTGACTAAATCATTGATACAAGCCCTGAGCCGCTTTACTTCGTCGGTTGTGTGCTCCGTCTCCAATTCCTTGGTCCAATGGCTACGCTCCCGATGCACGCTGCGCGGCGCGACGCCCCCGCAACTGCCGTAGGAACTCATCCGGCGGAACGAAGAATGAATTCTCCTGGAGAATTCCTCCAACGATGATCATTGGGTGCGTGCGCATAATGTCGATAACGATGTTCCCGCCAAACTTGGCGAGGTCGTACGTTCATATGACTGGGTCTTTATAGCGTGGCAAGATGTAGTTCAAGCGTGTTTCGTACTCGACGAGATCATCAACTCCCGGAAAATCTTCCAGAGCCCATTCCATGTGGGCAACCAGCCGAGTCAACGCGAAGCCTTGCTGGGCGCCGCCCTCGAGCACCTCTTGAATCAAAGCGAGCATCCTGTCCTCATCGAAATGGCCGTCGCGCAGGTAGGCATCACCCCAATTTCGCAGCTCGAAGCGGCCGGAATGTTCTGCAGCGGCGACATCGATTCCCGCAGACCTCAGCCGTTGTAAATGGTTCTCACGCAGCTTCGGATCGACAATATGGAAGGCCTTTTCGCCACGGTCAAAACCTTCCTTGATAAACGGAAGCAGCACGCGATACTCCTCGTCAGGACTGTGAAAGAAGGCGCAGACGTGCCGTTTTGCGCCGAGGACAGAGCCGGCGAGCCGAATGGGTTGGTCGGTTTCAGAGGAAGCTTCTCCCCGAACATTGAAACGATTATTGGCTGAATCCATGGCATTCTCCTTTCATCAGATTGAGCTCGGCTGTTAGCTATGACGGGATTTGCCGCGACTCGGTGCTCGGGCACCAGTGGCGGAAGAGAGCAACGGAAGGAACCGGCCACTGGTTCGAGACTTCACGGGACATGATCATCATACACCGGCTAGAGGACAGCAGGGCTTCGCTACGAGAGGTAACTCACGTGTGGTCGGCATTAGCGGCCAATCTCTGCCCGCCTGCGGGCGCCTACTTAGGATTGATGTTTCGTGCAGTGACCAGCAAATCGTGCCCACCATAAATCACCGGTCCGGCCCGGAGGTCCAGCCCGGGCGCATGGGTGACACAACGTGCCTAAACCTCTTGATTTTTCCGACCGTGAGGACACGCATAGTCGATCTGGCTCCCGCGGAGTGCGCGGATTTCTTCTTCCGCAACGTAGTGTTCGCGCGCCGCGCCAAATTCTTCGACCTGGTCTTTTGCCTCTGCGCAATC
>DATMOO010000264.1:0-4154 GCA_035568275.1 Candidatus Sulfotelmatobacter sp. | reverse complement strand
CTGCTCGCCGCCGTCCGCCTGGACCGCGCTTTCCTTCCCGGCATGATCGAACGCAAGTCAGGAGTCGTCATTCATATCTCGTCTGTCGCGCATCGTCTGCCATTCTCCAATTCGACACTCGCCTACGCGGCGGCCAAGGGGGCATTGGCTACTTACAGCAAGGGGCTGGCCAAGGGTGTCGCTCCGAAAGGTGTGCGAGTGACGATGATTTCTCCCGGCTTCATCGAGACTTCAGGCGCAAAGGGAATGATCGCCGACATTTCCAGAGGCAGCGGCATCAGCGGGGACGCTGCACGGCAACGGATTATGGACATGCTTGGAGGCATTCCCATGGGCCGCACAGGCCGACCCGAGGAGGTGGCGGAACTGGTAGCCTTCCTGGCCTCAGACCGAGGCGCGTTTATCAGCGGGGCTGATTACATTATCGACGGTGGCACGATGCCCACGACTTGATGCCTTCGTATCACGGGCGGCAGATTAGCTCCGTGGCCTTGCGGATGTTTTCCCCCAGCTGCTCCGTCCGAATCGTAGCGACGCGGAAGTAATCCAGATGTAGCCAGCCTGGTGCGTTTGGGCAACGTTGCCGACGCAGAAGATGCGGTTCAAGACGCTTTTCTCCCAGCCTCCATTTCGGTGTGGTCGCATGAAGTGTGGGCTCATAGACCTGCGTTGATACGCCCAATTCCGCACTACGCGCATTAAGCACCTGATCCCGAGAATTTTTGGAAGGATGCATAAGGCCACGCGATCCAGATGGGGACTGAAACCTCGGCTGTCGCTCACGAGGATCCAAACCAAGGCAAGTCTCACATCAGTGCCAGCCGTTTCGTGTGGGCCGCAATTCTTATTTGTGGAGAAACAGATGAGACCAGTTTAAATCCCCTATCGGGTCCCTCTCGGTCATCGTGGCACTTGTCCTGCCCAATCCCTGCATTTCTCAAACAGCGCCAGCACCTGTTGGTTCGCAGCAGAGGATTCAGGCGCTGCAGGAAGCCGCCGCTGAAAATGAGAAACTCTTGCATCAATACCAGTGGATCGAAACAACAACCCTAAGTCTTTCCGAATACGGCGGGGCGTACACGTTTGATACTCGTAAGCAAGGGTAACGACATCACGAACCTCATTCACGGTTTACTCTCCAAATGTTCTGTTTGACGCCAGCTCGGGGCCGATCTCGCCGCGCGCTCGCTTATGATGACGCAAGGAGCCATGGTATTTCCGGTCGCTATCTGCGGCGGGATCGAGCCGTCTGGGCACACGAAGATTTTCGACACCATACGCCTCAAGTTTCCTGATGAGTACCGGACGCCGCTGTCGGAATGGCAGCGTTGTATGACCTACGGCGAAACGTGATCGTTAGGAGATCTCGACTTCGAACGCCCTACGATCCTCACCGCGTTGGGGAGAAAATAGCAATTCTGGGATGCGTGATAAGGCTGGCATATGCCACGAAAACCTTGTGCGACACCGGATCTACCGTCAAGGTATGAGCACCGTAGTGAGTGCGGATCTCATCCAAGGCTCGATAATTGTCAGGTCCGTCCTGCTGGATCACCGTCAATTGTCCGGCTTTCCCGGCTACGTAAATTCGATGAAGAGTTCGGTCGAATGCGACCGAGTCAGGCCCGCCGCCGACCCCGAGCGTCGTAATTACTCGATCGCTCTCCAGGTCAAACACCACCAATTTGGCATTTCCGCTACAGACCGCAAAGAGCCGTCTCTGCTCGGCATCAATTGCCATGCCAGATGGTCCAACGCACGGTGCAAGAGGCCATTGCCCAACTACCGACCGCTTGCCAACATCGATTGCAGCTACCTCGTTTGTGTCTTTTAGATTCTGTAAGAGCAATCCGCTCCCGGAGTCCATGGCAGAAAACTCTGGCTTGCCAGAAAGCTGGATGGTTCCGACCGTCGTGCGCATCTGAGGATCGATTAGGGTCGCCATGCTCGGGTCTCCATGGGCTACATAAATGAGGTTGGCCGACGGGATGTAAAGGATGGCATCTGGGTCATCTGCAACCGGGATGCTGGCAAGCTGGTGAAGAGACGTCGGATCGAAGACATCCACCGTATTCGCTTCGCTTCGCGTGATGAAGGCGACATGCACATCGGGCAGTACAGCGACGCCGTGCGCAGCGCCGGCTCCAGGCATTTCTGATACAGTGCTTGCTTTGAGGTCGCCGGGGTCGAATGCGATTTTCAACAAGGCGCCGGACGACTCACTTGTAACAAACAGAGTGTGATCGCTTACCGTCAGGTAATCGAGAACTGTGAGCAGACCGCCTCTCGGAAGCTCAATGAAACCCTCGAAAGTCATCACCTTCGATTTACTTGGTGTGCCCGGATAGACTAGATAAACGAACACTACGGCTGCGAGACCCATCAATGTGATAGCAAACGTGAGGAATATCTTACGGATATTGGTCATCGCTAGCCTGTTTCGACTTGCATGAGCAGTTGTGTCCGCTGCGGTGGTGTATTCAGCAAACATCTCAAGAGTTTCTTCAAAATGCCTTTTCCGATTCATGGGATTGCTCGATATCTCCTGTCTTCTGAGAGAAGATTGCTGATTTATGCGCAATCTGTTCCAGTGCACGCTGGATGTCAGTATCGGGAGGCACTGGTTCGAAGTCGTTACGAGTTTCGTCCAGGTGTTTACTGATGTTCTTAAAGATCGCGAAGCGGCCATCGAAATCAGTCCGAAATAGACTCGTCCCCCATAGGGCAGGAGAGAGGCGGACCCGGTTGACTTCGATCGTGCCTCCCTTGTTGATGTGACCCAGTAGCCCATGGCCAAAATTCACTTGTTGCGTTAAGGTCCCTGAAAATCGAGCAAGTCGTTTCTCCCGAAGATCGATTAGGACCAGGCCACTCATTGCGTGAAGTGCTGTCTCCTCATAAGTCTCGGGTCTGTACGCTGGATTGGGAACAAACGTGAGCCTTTCCAAGCCTCCCTGCGGGCCTTGATCCTCGAAGAGAAAAATATCCGGGATCACGTGAAGAAGATCGTCAACCTTCTTTTCCTCCGCTTTCCGATTCTTGTTCAATGTCAGTCGTGCCTTCGGATTCTCCCTCAGATCACGCAGTCGATCGTTGTCTTGTTTCAGCTCCGACGGTGACGGGGCATGACCATCTACCGAAAGCAGGCGATGGACTGGGCCGTCCACGGTGTCAATCTCCCGTTCGCGATAAAGGTGCCCGGCAATACGACGTTCCACCTGGCTGGCCCATAACGCATTTTGTTTGCGCTGGCGGATTTCGTTGTCACATGCGGCCGTCATTAACTCTTTCGGAGTTTGGGCCGAGAGCCGAGGGAGCACCGACGGTACGCAGAAGGCGACCAATGCAAGCAACGTGTAATTCGCTCGTAAAGTGTGCAGCATTGTCATAATTGACAGTCTCCTAAAGCTCTCCAACTGCGAAGACCCGTTTGATCCGCGAATCTGGTGCCCGAACGGACCGATGCACGAACTTAGACAACATCGAAGCGCATCATCATGTCGTGGTCTTCATGCTCAAGGTTGTGGCAGTGCATCAAATAACGTCCCCGATAGCCGTCGAATCGCATGATGACGCGGACCTCGTCGCCTGAGTCGAGCCGCATGGTGTCCTTCCAGCCGCGCTCATAGTCGCGGGGCGCCTGACCGTTGCGGTCGAGTATCTGGAAGTTCACCAGATGGATATGAGGCGGATGCGTCTGCCTCCACGGGCTTTTCTCATAGACGAAGCGCCAGATCTCGACATCCCCGAGGCGCGGAGTCGCCTGCGCGTGCTCCGGATCGAATCTGCTGCCGTTGATCGCCCAGTAGATCGGTGGAAAATGGCTCTTCAACTCCGGGCGGGGACCGAAGGTGAACGTCCGCGTCCGGACAGCCAGCTCGGGCGTTAGGGTTTCGATCGCGTTCAGGCGGTCCGGCACTTGGCCATGATCCGAAACGGTTGGACCGGTGACGTCAAAACGCATGATCTCTCCAAGCGGTCCTTGTTTCTCTGTGTTTCGAAGGACAACTGAATCGCCCGCAGCGTATGCCGAGAAATCAATCACAACCTCGACACGCTCCGCCATCGCCATCGGGATGCTCGGTACTTCGACCGGTCGCGCGATCAAGCCGCCATCGGTCGCGATCTGTACGAACGGAACCGCGGAACTAAGC
>DATMOO010000263.1:0-8231 GCA_035568275.1 Candidatus Sulfotelmatobacter sp. | reverse complement strand
GACCCAACTCGGACATGGTGAGTTGCTAGTGGAAGCAGAGATCACTAAAAAGTCCTGACCTAGCTCAGATTTGCCAAGAACGCGTTGATCGCGTCAGCCCCTTGTTTTGGTTGCTGGCACATCCACCAATGCCCCGCCCCTTGCAGGACTGCCACCTTTGCGCCGGCGCGCTCAGCGGAACGGCGCGCGTTCGGAATCGAGCGCATGTTTGCAAGCAGCGGAACCCGCTGTCCTCCGGCGCACCTTGCAATGCGGACAAATCAAGTTGAAACGAGCGCGGCGGAGATGCGTGGGTGTGACGTTGAGCTGACCACTTGCTTTTTGTGGCACCCGGCATAACATCCATCCCGGTCGTGCGTGGCGGCATCCCTCGCCATCGAGAGCCAGAGATCAGAGACCAGCGCCTTTGGGCCAGCGTCCAGCATCCAGCGCCAGTAAAAAGAAGGGCCACGACCATTTTTCCAACATCGTCGATCAACGTCACGGGTGCGCCTTGCGGCAGCAGCATTAAAGCTCTTCAACGCTGGGGAAATCGGTAACAATCCGCGCGCTTCCTTGAACGCGATGATCGCGGGACTAAAGATTCGGAATCGACTGATGCGTCCAACATCAGTCGAGTCCCTAACCAGAGCCTTGTGTCGGAAGCAACAAGGCGCGAGCTGTCTCGCAGCCTGCCCTCCCGAACCAACGCTGGCCAGTGCCGTTGTGTGGCGCTCGTTTGTCGCGCCCTGTGACGACCTGGCTCCGAGCTAAGCCGTTGTGTTTGCTCGGCTGTGTTGCTGTGGCGGAGTTTGCGGAGTGTGCATAATGCCCGAGAAATCGCCTGAAGAACTCGCGCTTTCGAAGCTCGCTAAGACCGTCCGGAAGCTCCTCAATCGTATGATGGCCGGCACTGGCCAGGAACGCCAAGCCGCAGAAGAGCGCCTTGATGCAGTCCTCAGCAGGCACAAGTTGACGCGGATCGACATCGAGCGAATGGTGCATCGCGCGATCGAGGACGAAAGGGAAGAGGCCGACGAGAAGCAGCAGCAATCGGCGGACGATGAAGACGAGACAACGCCGCCGCAGCGTCCGATCCCGAGCGCTTTCGAACTCGTCGACTGGGTTTCGCGACGCTTCCTCTACCTCGATCACCACCAGCATACGGCGCTGACGCTGTGGATTTTGCACACGCACGTCTTTCGCCAGTTCTCGCATTCACCGCGGTTAGCGGCGCTGAGCCCGGTGCGAGCATGTGGCAAGAGCACCTTGCTCGACGTCTGCAACAAGCTCTGCCCTCGCGCTCGCAAGTCCGGACACATCTCGACTGCCACGCTACCCCGCTTGATCGACCGCGAGCAGCCGATCTTGCTGCTCGACGAAGCTGACAATCTCGACTTTGAAGGTGACAAGATCTTGCGCTCGGTCCTGAACGATGGATTTTACGAAGGTGGCCGACGATCGATTTTGATGCAGGGACAACCTACAGATTTCAACCTCTATAGCCCGGTCGCATTCGGTGCGATCGGCCGACTGCCGCTGCCGCTTATGTCACGCTCGATCATCATCAACATGCATCGCGCACCACGGACCGCCAAGATCGAGCGCCTCGATTTCAAGAACCTCGTATTGATTGAAGAACTCGATGTGGTCTACCGACACGTATTCGATTGGGCGCAACAGGCTCACTCGCAACTCAACACCGATCCGGAAATGCCGAAAGGTTTCTACGGCCGCACCGCCGATCGTTGGCGAGCGCTGTTCTCGATTGCGGACACCGTCGGACGGGGCAAGCAGGCTCGCGACGCTGCGAAGATTTTGGGTGCCGAACGCCAAGATGAGGATCTGAAGGTCACGCTGCTCGGCGACATTTATACGGCCTTTGCCATGCACGCCGATGATCGGATGTTCACCGAGACGCTTTTGCAGTATTTGCACGCGACGGACGATGGCAATTGGGCGGAACCGAAGCCGCTCACCCGTTCCGGACTATCGAAAATGCTCTCGCCATTCGGGATTCGGACCAAAACGATCTGGCCTCGCTTCCGGACCGCCAGCAGCAAGAGCGGGCGAGGCTACTTCCGATCGCAATTCGAGAAAGCATGGGGCGAATATTGCGGAGAGGTCAACACAGCAACACACGCCAGCAATCTCAGACACTTGGCGAGACCCTGAGACCAATATCCGACCAATACGGACCCAACACAGCGGAGCGTCGTCCGGTCGAAGAGGTGAGCGCTTCCCGATCCCGAACGCGAGCGCATCGGCGGATCAACTGGGTACTCGATTGCGACGTTCAATCCTTTTTCGACAAGGTTGACCAATCCCAAGCTAAAGAAGGCCGCCGGACGCCTTGAAGATTTGCGCACACCTGAGGCCAATACCGCGCAATACGTTGGCTGAGCTGCGTCGCGACATGGAGCGCCGGCGGCTAGTCAGTGATCAGATCCGCCAGATCGAGGAGGCTCGCCTGGAGGCGCCTACTCATCATCGGCAGCAGCCAAAGGGATCGTGGCTCGAACAGATGCTGGCTCGCAAACCGCACATGTTGGTAACCGTCGCGCTCGCCAACAAAATGGCGCGGATCATCTGGGCGTTACTTGTAAAGCAGGAAAACTACAGAGCTCCGTTCGCGGCCAAGGCGTTAGCCTGGCGGGGCTGAGGAGCGCAACAATCGGCGAGACGGGGCTGGAAGAACCAGATGTACTCATCGTGCCTGGAGCACGCATTTATGATTTGGTTCCGGTCCGCGAACTCCCATACGGGCCCGCAGCTCCATCGCTGCAATCAGAGGCCGGACAGATGGCAGCATCCGACGTCCCTCCCTGGCAGGCAGGGGGTGTACCCATCTGTGGACACCCGCTAGATGCAAGCGGTTTTTGAAGAAGATTGGCATGTCGTTCTCGGGGAGTGGGGACTAGCGAAAAATAGTTCCGCGAAAGTTTTGGACCGCGGCGGCGCGGGAAATCAGACATAGTTGAACTCGCGGTAAACCCTTGGCAAACCTCCCTGCGGGGCAAAGTTCCAGGCTGGAGGGGCGCGGCTGGTGGGTGTTCAGGCAGGGTTAGGGAGTAGAGTACCCCCCTGCTAAACCCCTCTCCATGGTCATTTTTCAGGATGGCCCTTACCAGGCGGGCCGCCTATAGCGCCGCTCCCCGGCTGCGAAGCTAGGGTCAGGTTCCCCACTGTCCACTGTCCATTTTTTTGCTGTTTTCCTACTACCTTACAGAATTATTTTATTGGGGAGAGAGAGAAATAATTTGGGGGAGTGACAGGAAATGGCGCGAAAAATGGACAGTGGACAGTGGGGAACCCACCCCTCTCTTGCAAGGATCACATCGTCGGAGATCCTAGAAGCTCCGTGGCCAACTCTGAAAAGCTGATCAACTGCTCGACCCTGTCCGTTCTGCTGTGAGGGTCCTTGTCCCGCAGCAATTCCATGGCTCCATCTGCGGTCGCTTGGTCCGTGGAGATGCCGTGCGCTCTCACGCTCCTCCAGTTCGGAAGCCTGATCGCATGGTCGCGATCCGCGACCGCGAAGCCCAGCTTCTTTGCGAGTTGGCGGACTGCCACGGGCTTGTCTTGGTGTTGCGGCCTGGCGTCTCCGTTGAATTTGAATTGAATGGTGTCGATCACATCCACGTCGAAGAACAGGCAGGGGATGTTCTGCCTGGCGAGCTCAATCAGCCGGGCGATGTGCGCTTTGTTGGAGTCGAGCTTCATTCCAAACCTCTCCCTGTCGCCTTCCACATCGTAGACCATCTTGATGAACTGCAGGACGGCCTGGGCCTGCTGCATACCATCGCTGCGGAATGCCTCCACGACCGCGGTCTTGGCCGCAGTCCACGGCGCCGGCTCTCCTCTCCGCACAATCTCGTTGCGCTTGGCGAAGTCCAGGGCCCAGGCCACGATCTTGCGAAGGCCATCCTGGTGATCGCGCCAATCAAAGAACGCATCCCAGTCCGCTCTGGTGCGCTTGTGCTCCGTCACCTCTGGCACGAACCACCTGCGGTCGGTGTCCTCCAGCCTGAGCGCCTTGAGGCTGTTGCTGCACGCAATGACGTGGGCGAAGTTGTCGATGTCATATTCGTGGAGAAACTTCTTCTCGACCGTGACCGTCTTGTTTGTTATCACGGCCTTGAGCTTGTCGTAGGCGGCCGCGCTGTGCCCGGCGTAAATCTCCTCGCAGATGATCAGCCGGTGCTCCATCCATCCGGTGAACCGGCCGATGATCTGCTGCTCGTTGACATAGGTGCAGTTGAACGAGCCCAGGATGTCCCTCAATACGTCCGCAAACGTGGTCTTGCCCCTGGGTCTCCGAGACGAGCAACAGAGCATACTCCATCTTGCATGGCGATGAGCGTAGCGGCGAACCGCTCGACGTTGTTGGCGGTCGAGCGGATTTGGAAACACAGCGTCAAGCATGTCCTCCCACGGCTTGACGTCCGGGAGTTTCTTGTACGGCGCCCATTTCCGCGGCACGTGGACGTTGAAGAACTTCTCTCCGTCCAAGGTGGTGTGCCTGCCGGTCTCCAAGTCGGGGCGATAGTTGACAGTGCGCACGCCGCCCACGGCGCTCTTGAGCAGCTCCGACAACCTCACTCCCTTGTCGGAGAAGGCCGCGCAGTGGTGATCGAACTCCCTCTGGGCGAATATCTTGCGAGGAAAGCGCACGCTGATGTAAAGCTCCGGCTCCGTGACGTGGACCCACTGCTCTGCAAAGACCTCGGACAGCGCGTAGAGAGGTCGCTTGTGGCTGGTCTCTCCGATCTGCGTGGTCGCCCAGGTCGCCGGCTCCGCGAACGACCACATCGGTATGCGCTCGACTTGCTCAGGCACCGCGTTGGCCAAGTCCCATCCGACCTTGAAGCGCTTGTCCCACCGCAGCATGGTCAGCTCCTTCCGCCACGCCCTGGAGAATAGCTGGACCGCGATCTCTCCGTTGCGATCGTTGTCGCAGGCGAACACCAGATGGTCCTCCGTGCTCAACTCATCCAGATCGCAGCGGTGGTGAAGCGCCAGTGCGCCGCCCGGCGCGCCCCAGTGTTCGAACAGATTTAGGTGCTCGATCCATGGGTGGCTTGCTCGCAGCCTCCTCCACTCGGGATCGGGGTTGTTGATCAGATCATCGAGGAATGCCGCGGGCGTTGCGCCCTCGTGGACCATGATCGGCTTCTTTCGATTGACTGGAGGCTTCCAGAAGGGCAACGAGTCGCCGTCCGGCTCCATCTGCTTCCACGTCGGCTGACCTCCAGGAGCCATGAACAGGGTCCAAGCCACAAAATATTTGTCGCTGTCCTGCTTCTTAACCTTGTCCTGGACGAAGATCACTTCCTGACGCAAGCGGTCGAAGAAGATGTATGCGGTGCCGAGGATTTTGCCAGTCTTGATGAGGTCCTCCACCTGCGCTCTGCTGGCGCGAACGCTCTTGGGAAACTCCACCGCAGTGAGCTCCAGCTCGATGGCCGCCCTCTCTTCCGCAGTGGGCGCGTACTCCTCCGCGGCGCAGTCGATCTTCTTGTCCACGATCCGGATCGTGGCCAACGTCTTCGGATATTTTTCAATCCGCTGCTCGACCACGAACCTCTTGTGGTTCTTCTGCACTGCATTGATGCGGTCGATGTAGGCCTTGAGCGCGGGAAATCTGCTGTAGTGGTACTCATACTCGGCCATAGCATCCTCCTCCGTGACTGCTCGCGAAAGAGTCGGGGCCGAATGGAGGATGCAAGAAACCAAATACCGCCATCGGCCGCGCGCTCGTGCGCGAGCAAGAATTGATGGCGGCACCGTTGGACAGCCGGAGGGTTGGTCGCTGTCTAGATCGAGCCGCTTTGGCGGCTCCGATTATCCGGCCCCTTGAGCGCGGCGGGCAGACCGCTTCATTTCCTATAGAGCCCTGGTTATCCCCGATGTGCAAACCCTACACCGGCGGGCTAGGTCCCAATCCTAGGCAGGCCTGGTGGGAGTGTCCATAAAAAAGTTCCTTCCCCCTGGCCCACAATTCCTGGTTGTGCTACAAGGGCATAGGGTCCAAGGTCTCGCTGTCCCTGGGCCTCTCCGTGAGAATTGCCCGCCGTTGCAAACCCCAGCGGCGGGTTTTCTTTTGCGGATCAACGTGGCAAGCCGCAGAGACGCATCTCGCGGATGGTGATAGGTCGATTGAGCACTAGACAAAGGAGCGAATCTACCTCATCAGTCCGCCCCGGCCCCGACCCGCACTGTCCTTTCGTCGGGACAACCAGCGGGAGGATAAGCCAGATCTCCTCGCCCGGCCCGAACGCCCGTCGCCCTTGAGAGGGCGACCAAGCGAATGGATACCCGGGGACGACGAGGGGCCATCGGAGACGGTTTCGCGAGCGTCGATGTTGGGCCGCTACTCCAGTGAACGGCCGGTTGATCGCCGTTGATACTGGGCGCTTCACGCAACCCCTATGGGCTGCGCCGGCGTGGCCTGAGGGCTTTCAATAATGAAGACCCAACGGCACGTTACTATCATCATCAAGCTTAATGTCGCTGCCTGCCTTTTTGGCATAGCGGCAATCATCAAGGCGCTGATGTGATAACAGGGAGCAGAGGTTCACGTCTCGTGAGCTTCTGCTCTTCTGTTTCTAGAGGTGACCACAAAGAAAAAGGCACCCCGTCGCCGAGGTGCCCCTTCCTTAGATCAACCGCGACAGTGCGGCGATTACCGAAGCGAGCGTTGGATGGAAGGACCATCCAAAGCCGAAACGGTATGTTCTACCGTGCGGCCGACTGGCTTCGAGAAGAAGGAATACACCCATCGGTGCCTCCTGTTTTCCCGTGCGTGAGGTCCCTTGCTGTAGTCGGTTCACGCATTAGGCCAGCAGTGTTGCGGGTGGGTTAGCCTGTTTTGGTCCGGTCAAGGTGCCCCGCCGTCACTCCTCCGACTATTTCGGTGTTCAGTTCGAGGTAGTTGAGCCCAACGTACTTACAAGTGCCAACCCGTCGAATAAAAAATCCGAATTGCCGCTGATTTTTCTTGACGTCGCCTTCGACTCAGCCGGAGCTCGTTCGGCGTCATGCCCTCAGATCCTTTCATTATGTCCTCCTTGCCGTTCTCTCGGGTGCTTCCGCAGCCACTCCCGCCACAGCTGGATTTGATGCTCTTCCAGATCGTGAATTAACCGGTCGATCTCGGCGACGATCTCGGTGAGCTCCTCCTCCGTGTGGGGGCGGCGAACCAGCGCTCGCTCCAGTCGCTGCTTCATGACTTCCTTCATTGCGGTCTCCCCGTTACGACGACCGCGGCGACGACGACGGCGAGGATGACGACCGCGCCAGCGACGAATGCCTGAATGCGTTGCTCGCGATGGGTCATGACTCATCCCCATGCTTCCTGATGACGATCAAGCTTGGTCGCGAGTCCTCGATCTCCTGTTCGCGGATCTCTCGTCTCAAGCTCTCCACCTGCGGTTCGATCATGCCCGTGGCGTAGGCGAAGAAGTTGTCGATCAGATCGTCGGCGCTCTGTAATTTGTCGCACTGCTCATCCAGGGCGCAGCGATAGCGCGTGCACAGGAAGATGATGCACTCCGCCAAGTCCTCCTGCATCAGGTGGGGCTCTTGCTCTCTCTCGGTCTTGATCAGGTCGCGCAGCAGCGCGTCGGCCTCGCGCTGGAATTGGCCGATCAGTTCGGGCACGTCGATCATCGCAACCGCTCCCCCGTGTGGGTGAGCTCGCGACTGCGCAACCACTTCTTGATCTCGCCGCGCTTGTATTTGACGATCTTGGGGGACAACCTTGAGTAGCGAGGGCCTTCGCCCTTGCCTCGCAGCAGGATCAGCCACTGGACCGAGACGCCGAGCCAGCTAGCCACAGCGGCAGTGTCTAACAACTCGTCGTCGGGACCCTCGGAGAGGTGCTCCGTGAGTATGCGCCCTGCGCGCCGGTCGAGGTGGTGGGTACCGGGCTTGGTGCCCGGCTTGGACTTGGTCTTGGTGCTCGTCATTGGCTGCCTCCGTTTGAGCAGCCGCTGACCTGATGAAAGAAAGAATAAATGAGGAAATATACTCGCGACTGCTTATAGTTATACTATAAAAGTTCGCTTTTGTACATCCCCCAAATTCCTAGACCTTTCTAGTGGATGGAATCTAACACTTGGTGCCCGCGTCTGACGGCTTGGATAATTTTGTCGGGATCGGCAGTCCATGTGAAGGGTTTCGGTTCGGCGTTGTGTTCGATGACGAAGCGATTGATAGCTGCCTGCAAGTCGACGACCGACAGGAAGATG
>DATMOO010000262.1:0-25037 GCA_035568275.1 Candidatus Sulfotelmatobacter sp. | reverse complement strand
TTCTGCGCGCAAGTGCTGCGGTCGAAGCAAGCAAACATAATGTCGAAACCCCTGGTGGCAGCTTACAGGGCACGATCATCGCTAACGGGCCCGAGGTCAGGGCGTCAGTGAATCGTCCGATTGCGATTGCGACCTGCTCTGCGGCGGCAAATGGCGGACACCACGCCGTCGCCGCTCAGCTCTGCTGGCGCTAGGGGTTCGTCGCCGCTTCGCCGACAATACGGCTGGCTGCGAACGCGGCGCCTGGTACCTCGCTCGGGCCAAAGCCCTCCTGGCAGTCGATGGATTCACTATACGCCTCTTGACTGCAGCAGCAGAGCCTGCTCGTTGACCGGGATCTGGCTCTTGTAGATCTTGAAATAGATAATTTCATGCGGTTCTGTCTCTCTCCCGGTTAGTTCCTTCTCCACTTCCCGCTTGAACTGCTCCTTCGGCATTTCACGCGCCTTGTGCAGCCAAGTTGCACAATCCTCGTCGAACGACTTCCGGTTCTCCAACCTCCAGTAATGGCCAGCCCGTGTTCGCACAGGCATTCCCCCAGTTCCACGAACCTGGTATCCCGCTCCGTGCATGGATCAACTGTGAACGTCTTGCTCCCGTGAGGATTACCTTGGAGAGTTCTCCCATTATCCGCAAGAGCGAAGGCGTGCCCCGCTTGATGAGTTCCACTTGATGAGTTCCACGGGCCGTTTGGCGGTCAGCAGCTTGTTGCGTGCGACCGCAGTTGCAATGCTGCGCTCGAGAGTCTCCAATTCTTCCGGTCGCATCTGGGGTTTCAGTTCCTCGGTCAGAGCACGAGTGCGCAGCCGGAGCTCACGGGAATTTTCCTCCGCCATTCTCAGCCAGTAGTAGGCGGAGCGACCGTTCTTTTCCATGCCGTAGCCCTCCAGATGGGCCAGCCCGACCAGATACTGAGCGGCAATGAATCCTTCTTCAGCCGCCCTCAGATAGCTCTCGATGGGGCGATTCAACCCGGCTGCATCGAAGGTTGCCGCTCGGCCGAGGGCGGGACGATTGCGCTCGTTGAACAATAAAAACAGCAACTCGAACCGGCTCGACACGCCCAGTTTCTCAAAGACGCGGAAAAGATAATTCTTGACGGTATGTTCGCTGAGCTTCAGTTCATCCGCGATCTGCTTGTTGCTTTGTCCTTGCGCGGCGTGTTCGGCCACCTCCAGTTCCCGCTTCGACAGCAAGCAGAGCTTATCGTCCTCGATGCCGTCGCAGGATGGCGTGTTCCGGAGCGCCTCAAGCACGTACTGAGCCTGGTCGCGTCCAGCCCATATCTCCCCCCGGTTGACGTGCTCAATGCAGCTGTGGAGTTCCGAGATCGGCTCGGTTCGGCAGAACACACCGGTTGCACCACAGCGAAAAGAGGCGATGACCGATTCTCGCCTGTTCTCTTCAAGCAGAATCACGATCTGAATACCACGGTGAACCGCGTTCAGGCCTCTTGCGATCGCCAGTCCCTTCTTGGGGCAGGCATCAAATTCCATGCTGATCAGCGAGACGTCGGGTTCGCGGGCAGCAATAGGAAAGATGTCAGCTGCTCCGGCTACACCGAGTATTTCGAAGCTTGGGTCTCGCCCGAGCGATTCCGCCAGGAGTTGGCTGGCCATACGGTTGCGATCCGCAACCAAAATGCGAATGGGTTGTGCTTGCTTAGGACCTGCTGCTGAATGTAACGGCATTGTAGTGCACCACCCCGAGCTGGACACTCGGGGCCTCTTTGAACATAAGGGGCGAACCGGGCGGCGAGCCCTCGGCCTTCGGGGGAGGCAAAGGCAAAAACCAGGAGACACACCACAATGTTTGCGAGGACGCAGTCTTAACATATGACACGGAGCAGGACAAGAGCAAAAAATCAATTCGGCAAATCACTTGGACATGAAGACGCTTGTGGAGCGACGTTTCGGTTTACTGACAATGTGATACTGTCCCATCCTTGAAGTAGCGCGAGAAGATTTCTCCTCATTGTTCGTAGGGCACTATTCTCCAATCATGGGTACGAACTACTCACTTCGTTGCTGGGGGATGTTAACCCCTCTCTGAGAAACTTCCGATCCACAACAGACAGGAAAGATCGCCACAACATCAGGCAGGGCATTCGTCTTGATCGACATGGACTATCGCCCGCTTGTACCGCGTGAGCGCGCTGGCTATGGTGGCACGAGTTGCGAAAGCCACAAATCACGTGCAGCGTTCCATCGATCGCAGGATCTTTCGCCGGTTTCGATTTTTGGTGCCCGTCTTGTTCCGCTGGGCCGACAGCGCAGAACACTACGATGTTGGTAACTCCGGGAACGTGGGAATGGGTGGCATGTTCATCTTCACCTCGAAATACCCGCCCCTCGGCACGCAAGTTGAGCTGGAGTTCGTCATCCCGGCCTTCGATCTGGTCCCGCACCAAGTTCGGTTTCGCTGCATCGGGCAAGTGACCAGAGTGGAAACCTGCTATAAGGTCGCCGGGTTTGCGGTGGCTGGTCGTTTAGAAGGTGGACTAGAAGGTGGGCAACTGGGCTACGACATCGAAGAAGTGGCTGCCAGTTTGTTGACCCGGCAGTAGTGTTCTTCGCTGATGTCGATGACCATGTATTCGCCAGAAATGGGAGTGAAAGGGCGGAGCTGTGCATAGGCTTATCGGATCTGAGAATGAAACGGCGAACGCGCTGCGCTGGTATGCCGTCTGGAGTCGGTCACGCCATGAAAAGTTGGTGGCCAGCGCCCTCACCAACGTGGGTGTCACAACCTTCCTTCCCCTGGTGAGGGAGATGCATCGTTGGAGCGACCGACGCAAGTCAGTGGACGTGCCCCTGCTTCCAGGGTACGTGTTTGTCCAAATTCCGAACTCGGCTGAGGCGCAGCTCCGCGTGCTCAAGACCAGCGGCGTAGCGCAGTTTGTCGGAAACCGGCAAGGTGCGGTTCCCATCCCAGATAAAGAAATCGCCACCGTTTATGCCGTACTCCAGGAGAAAGTTAACTGCTCCCCCTATCCGTTCCTGCAACTGGGGGAGCGTGTGAGAATCCGTGGGAGCTCGCTTGACGGCGTGGAGGGGATTCTTGTCGGACGCGACTCTGCCTCCAAACTTGTGATCTCGATCGAGCTGATTCAGCGTTCCCTGGCGGTGAGCGTGTACAACTTCGATGTGGAGCCTGTCGGGGGTTATGGCGGCAGCGTGCACACCGAATGGAAAACCGAGTTGAGACGCACAGCTGAATGCATGAATGGAGTTTGAAAATGTTTCGGAGCTGCATTACCTCACTTTTTGTCGTCCTTCTGGGGCTGAGTGCCTCCTCGGGAGCACAGACGGCACAAGCATCGCAAACTTACGGCGCCTCCGTGCGAGCGGAACGGGCAGATCTGCCGCCACAGACGAATTCGACAGAGATGCGATTCAGTGAGCGGGACCCGCGCTACCGCTTGCGGAAGAGTGATGTCGTCGAGGTGAAGTTCAAGTTCTCGCCGGAGTTTGATCAGACAATTACGGTCCAGCCTGACGGTTTCGTGACTCTCAACGAGGTGGGCGATCTCAAGGTGGAGGATAAGACTCTCCCCGAGCTCACGGAGGCCATTCGGCGCGCGTATCAGGGCATTCTCCATGAGCCAATCGTCACGGTCTCGCTCAAGGATTTTGATAAACCTTTCTTCATTGCTGCTGGCCAGGTCGGACACCCGGGCAAATACGAATTGCGCAGCGACACGACTCTAGTGGAAGCGTTGGCCATAGCCGGTGACATTACAACGGCAGCAAAGCACTCCCAGGTCGTGCTGTTCCGCCACGTTTCCAATGAGACGGTCGAAGCCCGGGTGTTCAACGTGAAGCAGATGTTAGCTTCGCGTAACTTGCAGGAAGACCCACATCTGTTGCCCGGTGACATGCTGTTCGTGCCACAAAACAAGATTTCGAAGATACAGCGCTACCTGCCGACAACCAGCATGGGCATGTATGCGAGCCCCACTATGTTCTGAGGGCCACTGGATGAGGCTGACCATGCAACGAGAACCAACCGACTTAGTGGTCGATCATCACCGACCTGTCACGCTGACAGTGCGTGATCTGCTGGCCGTCGTCTTTCGTCAGAGACGCATCTTACTGATTTCGTTCGTCCTCATCTTGCTTGTGGTTGTGGTGTCGGGAACGCTGACCCCCACATACAAGGCGGAGATGAAGATTTTAGTCCGGCGTGAGCGCGTGGACCCCATGGTGACGTCCCAACCAAACGCCCCGGCTCAAGTGGTCCAGGAGGAAATTACGGAGTCGGAGCTGAATTCTGAGGTCGAGCTATTGAACAGTCAGGACCTTCTGCGAAAGGTCGTGATTGGGAACAGCCTGCAATCAAAGGAGAGCTCCTGGCGAACCTGGTTTGGGAAATCGAGCGAGGAAGTCGGAATCGCAAGAGCCGTGCGCCAACTAGCGAGCAGGTTGAATGCGGAACCCCTGCGTAAGACCAACATGATTTCTGTAAGCTTTGAGTCGTCCGACCCTGATCTGGCTGCCCGTCTGCTGAATTCGCTCGCCAGCCTTTATCTGGAGAAACGCCTTCAGGTGCACCGGTCGTCCGGCGAGTTCGGCTTCTTCGATCGGGAGACCGAGCAGCTCCGCAAGGGCCTCAGTAGCGCTGAGACCCGCCTTACGGACTTCACTGACGAGCAAGGGGTTGTATCCGCCCAGCTCGAACGCGATCTTACTCTGCAGAAGACCAGTGAACTGGAAGCATCTCTAACACAGACACAGGCTGCGATTGCGGAAACTGAGCAACGCATCCGGACGCTAGAACAGCAAGCAGCGTCGATTCCTCGTCGCCTGACTACTCAGCTCCGGACGGCCGATAATCCGCAGCTACTCCAGCAAATGAAGTCTTCTTTGCTGGCGCTGGAATTGAAGAGGACGGAGCTACTCTCCAAGTTCGAGCCGACCTACCGTCCCGTTGTGGAACTGGAGAAGCAGATAAGCGAGACCCGCGCTGCGATTGCCGGGGAGAAAAACGCACCGGTCCGAGACGAAACGACCGACCAGAACCCAGTCTTCGAATGGGTGAATTCAGAGCTGGCAAAGGCCCATACCGACCTGAGCGGACTAAAGGCTCGAGCTGTTGCCATCCAGACAGCGCTCACTAAGTATCGTGGCAGCGCTCGCGCATTGCAGCAGGCCACCATCGTTCAGCAGGATCTGCAGCGAACGGCCAAGACGCAAGAAGAGAACTATCTGCTGTATCAGCGCAAAGAGGAAGAAGCTCGAATCAATGATGCGCTGGATCGGGGTGGAATACTGAACGTGGCGATCGCGGAGCCGCCGACAGTCCCGGCCCTGCCTGCCCGCTCTTTCTTGTCATACGGCTTCCTTGGCGTGCTGTTAGCCACCACGGGGAGCATCGGGTTGGCGTTTGCCTCCGATTTCCTCGATCCATCGTTCCGCACACCGGACGAAGTATTGGATTTCCTGAATTCACCGGTGTTGGCATCAATCCCGCAAAACGGGGGGTGACGCCATGTTACTTGAATATTACAACCTGCTAGAGCAGCCGTTTGGCGTGACGCCAGACACGCGGTTTCTGTATCTGAACCAGATGTACCGCGAAGCTTTGGCCTCATTGTGGTACGGCATAGAGCAGCGTCGCGGGTTCATGGCCCTAGTAGCGCAGCCGGGAATGGGAAAGACTATTCTGCTGTTTCAGTTATTGCAGCGCCTCCGGAGAACTTCGGTACGAACAGTATTCCTGTTCCAAACCTGCTGCAGCGCGGACGATCTGATCCGCTACCTGCTGCTCGACCTTGGCATCTCGCCGTACTCCGATCCCGTCTCCATGCACTACCAATTGAACGAAGCGCTTCTGCAAGGAGCGAGGGCAGGAAGGCAACTGGTATTCGTAGTTGATGAGGCCCAGAACCTGAGCGAATCAGCGTTAGAGAGCTTGCGTCTGCTATCGGATTTCGAAACATCTCAAGGCAAGCTTCTGCAGATCATCCTTGCGGGCCAGACTCAAATGGCCCACACGCTGATGAAGCCGGAAATGCTGCAACTCACCCAGCGACTTTCGGTAACGAATTTCCTTGACCCGCTCAATGCAGTGGAGGTGGAGCAGTACATTCGCCACCGGTTGGTAGTGGCTGGCTATCAAGGCAAGCCTTTGTTTACCCCTGATGCTTTGCAGTTAGTGGCGCAAGAGAGCCAGGGGATTCCACGCAACATCAACAACATCTGTTTTGGCGCAATGTCCATGGCATTTGCGCTGAATCAGAAGAAGATTGACCGCGAAATTGTGGAGAGTGTCGCGGCTGACCAGAATTTGAGGTCATTGGGTCAAAAGGTCGTCTCATTAAAACACCAGAGGCCCGGGCCGGAGCGCCGAGAGTTGCCCGAGACCTCAGCGAGAACAGCCCAAACGGCCAGCTTGCGACGGGGGTCAACCCAGAGCTGGTTCGACAGATATGTAAGCAGCACAGCCTGCCTGCTGGCTTTCCTGCTCGCATTGACGCAGGGCATGACGATAGGCGCGCGATCTGAGCCGCTCATTCCGGTGTCTGCCGAGAGCATACCCATCGCTGCTGCGACAGCCCAGACGCCTTCCGCAAAAACCACGGCCACGACACAAGTGGGTTTGCGGAATCGCTTATCCGAGTATCGCATCGTGCTGGTCGAGCCTCGACAGACCCTGAGGCAAATCTGTCTTCGATACTTGGGACGCTACAACCTCCGTGTTGGGCAGCAGATCCAAGCCCTCAATCCTGGCCTCGACCTCGATCTGAACAGCATCGAGATAGGACAAAAGATTCCAGTACTTCTGCCTCCGGCCCCACAGAATTCAACCCGACCGTTGCAGAGCGAACAAGAACCGATTGTTGCGCTGGCAAAGTGAAGAAGGAAGTATGAGCAGGAATTTCGAGATACTGGAGCGGGTCCAGCAACATCAGGAACTCCTCCGCGTTCCTCCGGTCACAAAGACAACGTCCGGTAATGGCCGCCCCCCCCACGGCAACGTCTCGCTATCGGATCCCGATGGATTCGCGCGCGAAGAGATCCTCAGACTCGTGCAGTTTTTGTTCCTGGCAACGAACGACAGCGGCCACAGCAGCCGACGGCAAGTGGTCTTTTGCGGGATCGATGAGGCCGATGGCAGCCATTCATTATGCGCAAGGGTGGCACGTCGCTTGGCAGAAGAGGTTCCGTCACTGGTCTGTGTCGTGGATGCGAACCTACGTGGGCCAGCAAGATTGCCTGAGCTGTTCCCGTCCGACAGTTTACCTCTTTCGGAAGGCGGGACTACCTACAAGCTCATGAGACAAATCACAGAAAACCTCTGGCTTGCATCGAGTGACTCGGCTGCCAAGAACGGCGGCCTTCCAACCTTGGAGCAGGTAGGGGCATTCGTAAAAGACCTGCGCGATCAATTCGCTTATATGGTCATCAGTGCACCGCCAGCCGGGTTGTACGGCGATGCAACGCTATTGGGTCAAATGGTGGACGGTGTCGTCATCGTGCTGGAGGCGAATTCCACCCGGAGGGTGGTGGCGCGAAGGGCGAAGCAGGCGCTTGAGGCCGGCAATGTTCGGGTGCTCGGGACAGTGCTGAACAATCGCACCTTTCCCATACCGGAAAAAATCTATCGCTTGCTTTAGTCGCAACCATAGATTTGCCTCTGCGCATACACGTACGGGTTAGCGCGGTGGCGGATTTGTTTTCCATCGTTACAGAAGTTAGTTAGTACCGGGAAGTAACGGCCACACAATCCTATCCCACCCGGAATACACAGTCGAAGACGGTTTCATGGCTGACGCACCCATTGTTTACCAACGCCCTCCAGGTGAAGGCACCACCGCATCTTTGGCTTCTGCTCACCGCAAAAAGCGAGAGACGACGGGTGCGCCAGTTCTTGTCGGCGCAATTGAAACAGGAACCGGATCACTGTCCGCAAAACGGATAACACATGCTACACATCCGTTCGCGCGTGCTAAGGGCCCACTGGCCACCCCACAGATTTTGGGCGGCCCGTGGGTCCAATTGGCATATGTGATGACCGACATGCTTCTGGTGTTGTTCGATTTCATACTGGTGGCGAAACTCCGCTGGTTCGGGGGTCGAGGTGGTGGCTCACCATTCGACGTGATGTTCAATCTGTTTGGTTCGGGCGTGCCACCGCATTACTTGAGTTTCTTGGTGCTCTACGCTCCGCTAGTTGCTCTCTTCTGCCACACACAAGCTCTTTACCACACCGCACGCGACCGATCGAGGTTGGACGAGACCCTTGCGGTGGCGAAAGCAGTTTGTTTTGCGACCGTGCTCCTAACGGCCTCGATCTACGCTTCAGGAGTTCACACCATATCGCGGCTGGTGGTGTGGGGAAGTGCTGTTCTTAACATCGTGACGCTGAGCACCTGGCGACTCTGGAAACGCGGAATGGTTGAACGTCGTGTAGCTGCCGGAGTCGGGGTCAAGAATGTCCTAATAATCGGGGCCGGAAAAGCGGGCCGGGAGGTCGCAAGTTACCTGGACCAAAACAAGCAGCTCGGCTGGGTAGTAAGAGGGTTCATCGATCAAAACCACGCTACTAATCCAAGAGTATTGGGCAGAATTGAGGATCTCTCCACCATCGCTCGCGCCCAGTTTGTGGATGAAATCATCATTACGATCTCTTCCATGCAGCGCCTGGTAAAGCAGGTGATCCTTGAAGCCAAACGGAATAACCTGGACATCAAGCTCATTCCAAGGATGTATGGCGCATACGGAGGCCGAGCCACCCTCGAGCACATGGGTGGCATCCCGGTGATGTCACTCTACGGCGAACCCGTTCCGCTCCTAGCCAGGCTGGCAAAGCGTCTGTTCGATGTCATCGGTGCCCTGTTTGGTCTCGTTGCGCTTTCCCCACTTTTGATGGCAATAGCGGTTTTGATCAAATGCGACTCCACGGGTCCGGTTTTCTATCGAAGCCGCCGGGTTGGCAAGAAAGGAAAGCTGTTTGTCTGTTACAAATTTCGTACGATGGTCACAAATGCTGACTCCTTGAAAGACTCGCTCCGGCACTTGAATGAACGTGAAGGCGTGATTTTCAAAATAACGAATGATCCCCGCATCACTCGGGTTGGAAGACTTCTTAGAAAATACAGCCTCGATGAATTCCCTCAACTTTGGAACGTTCTCACTGGTGATATGAGCCTGGTTGGACCGCGTCCACACCCAGTTGACGATTACAAACGGTACGAACTCAAGCACTTGCGCCGCCTAGACGTAACCCCGGGTCTAACAGGCCTGTGGCAGGTCACTGCGCGTCGAAACCCTTCGTTTGAAAAGAGTGTAGCACTTGACCTTGAGTACATCGAAAACTGGAGCCTGGGGATGGACTTCAGCATTTTGCTCGGGACATTTTCTGCAGTGCTTTCGGGCGACGGTGCTTAGGAGGATAAGGTGAGCGTTGCGATCATTACGGGTTCAGCTGGTCTAGTTGGTTCCGAAGCTGTCGCCTACTTTGCCTCGCTAGGAATGGACGTGGTCGGAATCGACAACGGCATGCGAGCCCATTTTTTCGGTGAGGAGGCCTCGACCAAGTGGGTCCGCGATCAGTTAATCCGAGACATTTCTGCTTATTGTCACTATGAGGCGGACATCCGGGATTCGGAAAGTATCGGTCACATTTTTGAGCATTATAAGGGTGATATCTCTCTCATCATCCATGCCGCGGCTCAACCATCTCACGACTGGGCGGCCAGCAATCCTACTGTTGACTTTGCTGTGAATGCGAACGGGACTTCTGTCATGCTGGAGGCCACTCGACTATTCGCTCCGGAGGCTGTGTTCATTTTCATGTCGACGAACAAGGTTTACGGAGACCTTCCAAACTACCTGCCTATGGTGGAACGCGAAACTCGGTGGGAAGTCGAGCCTAGCCATTCCTACGCCAAGGATGGTATTCCAGAGAGCATGCCCATTGATCGGACGATGCACAGCTTATTCGGAGTGTCCAAAGTCGCAGCGGATCTTCTGGTACAGGAATATGGTCGCTACTTCGGCATAAAAACCGGTTGTTTCCGAGGAGGCTGTCTAACGGGTCCAAATCACTGTGGCACCCAGCTGCATGGGTTTCTTGCCTATTTGATGAAGTGTGCGGTGACCGGAACCCCTTACACAATTTTCGGATACAAGAAGAAACAAGTGCGCGACAACATCCACAGTGCTGATCTAATTTGTGCCTTCCATGAATTCTTTAACCGGCCTCGCCCAGGCGAGGTTTACAACATCGGCGGAGGCCGACACAGCAACTGTTCTATGCTTGAGGCGATGGAGCTATGCGAACAAATTTCAGGGAAACAACTCAATTCCCGTTACGTCGACGTCAACCGACGTGGAGATCATATTTGGTGGATTAGCGATATTTCTCGCTTCCAGCAACACTACCCGGAATGGAATCTGCAGTACAACGTTCCACACATCCTGCACGAGATGTTTGAGGTCAACCGGGAACGTTGGAGCCGCCAATGCGAAATGCTGGCAAGCTAAATGTACTCGGTATCCTGATCGACGCGATGGATTATGAGGCCGCTATAGACGTTGTTTTCCGCGCTGCCCGCGAAAAACGCGCAACGACCATTTCGGCCTTAGCGGTTCACGGACTAATGACAGGTGCACTCGAACGCGAACAGAAGTTTCGTCTCAACCACTTCGATCTGCTCGTGGCGGATGGGCAACCGGTTCGCTGGGCACTGAACCTCCTCCACGAAGCGCGACTCCCGGACCGCGTTTATGGACCGACTTTGACCCTGAAGATATGCTCCCGAGCTGCGGCAGAGGGAATCCCAGTCTATTTCTATGGTAGTACCGCCGAAATCCTTGGTGCATTACGCCAGACCTTAGAAGAGACATTCCCAAAACTAATAATCGCAGGCATGGAATCCTCCAAGTTTCGTCGACTTACGACTCAAGAGAAGATAGAAGTCGCTAGTCGCATTAAGGGTTCGGGAGCCTCCATCGTGTTTGTTGGGCTCGGTTGTCCAAGGCAGGAAATGTTTGCCTTCGAATTCCGCGATATTCTCACAATGCCGATTCTCGCAGTGGGTGCCGCCTTTCCATTTTTGGCGGGGAAGGTGCCGCAGGCTCCATCTTGGATGCAAGCGGCCGGACTCGAATGGGTTTTTCGATTGGCCGCTGAGCCGCGGCGTCTTTGGCGCCGTTATATTTACCTAAATCCCGCCTATGTGTTTCTGTTATCCCTCCAGGCCCTCGGACTTTGTCATTTTTCCACTGATGGGCAATGCCCGGCCAAAGAGTCGCTTTACGGCTGATAATTTGGAGCAGTTCCGAACGGAATGAGCGGGTGCTTTGTCACTTTCAACGTTCGCCAGATGTTGTATACCCTCGAGTCGACCCGAGATCAGTTCACCCTCAGATTGTCGGGCGGCCAGCATTCTCTGTGACAAAGCGACTCCGACGAGTCAATGACTGATGGAAACGATCGCACGAACAACCGGAGATGAAACGACGATGAAGGAACCCCAAGTCGTGCGAAAACGGGTACTGCTCCTCGCATATGCCTGCAGTCCCTATCGCGGTTCAGAGGCGGGAGTAGGCTGGCATCGGGCATTGGAAACTGGAAGGTACTGTGACACTTGGGTCATATGTGGAAGACGTGAGTTCGAAGCTGATATCAAACGTTACTGTGAACAGCATGGTGAGCTGCCGGGCGTGCACTTCTTCTTCATTTCAAGGACTCGGATCGAAAAGTTGATCTGGCAAACCTCGATAGGGTCTTATATAGGCTACAATCTCTGGCATCGGCGTGCTTATCGGGTGGCTGTTAGTCTGCACAAGCAACACCATTTCGATATCGTTCACCAGGTAAATTGGACTGGCTACAGGGAGCCTGGGTATTTATGGAAGCTCGGGATCCCATTTGTTTGGGGACCAGTAGGGGGAACTCAGAATTTTCCTTGGCCTTTCTTGATGCAATCTGGACCTACGGGAGCAATCCAGGAGGGTATTCGCACGATATTGAACTGGCTCCAACTCCGGTTGAGCTGGAGAGTGCGACAGGCAGCCAAGAGAGCCGCTATCCTACTGACCAGCAATTCCACAGGATTGAGGGATTTCCAGGGCGTACATAACGTCGAACCTCAATTGCTGCTCGAAACCGGAGTGACGACAACAAGAGGAAAACTGTTAATCAACTGCGATTTGCGAAAGCCTTTGAAGATACTCTGGAGTGGTGAATTCAAGTATCACAAGGCGTTCCAATTGCTCCTTCAGGCCCTTTCTGCAATACCGGCGACGCATGAGTATGAATTGAAAGTTCTCGGCAGTGGCCCCCTCGAACACAAGTGGCGTACTCTGTCGCGGCAACTTGGGGTAGAGCCGTTCTGTGAGTGGATGGGTTGGTTGCCACATGAAGATGCGATGAAAGAGTACGAATGGGCTGACGTCTTGGTTTTCACAAGTTTGCGGGATACAAGCGGTAACGTTGTGCTGGAGGCCCTCAGCCACGGTGTCCCCGTGATTTGCTTCGACCACCAAGGAGTAGGCGACATTGTAACTGATACGTGTGGCATGAAGATCCCCATCACGACCCCCGGCAGAATGATTATGCAACTAACCCATGCTATCGACACTCTCATAGGTGACCGGGCGACACTAACAAGGTTGTCTCGAGGAGCCACAGAACGTGCAAAATACTATTTGTGGTCATACAACGGTGTTAAGCTCGCCCAACTCTACGAACAAATACTAGCATTCAGGTCTTCACATTAAAGACTTAATCTGATTCAAAAAGGTGTGTTGGCAACTGGTGCACCGATTGCCACTGCGTTACCTCATTTGCTTGCTCACTGGAGAGGTATGACAGTCAATGAACTCACAATTAAAGATGGTTGACCGCGACACTTGGCTCTTGCAGCGTGCAGCTAATCGCACCGTTATGCACGTGGGTTGCACAGATGCTCCACTGACAAAATCCAAGGCAGAAAAGAATCAATTATTGCACCAAAAACTAGGGAAAGTGTGCAAGGAGTTGATTGGTGTTGACTTAGAATCGGCGTCTCTAGACTACCTACGGCGACAACATGGGATAGACAACTTGTACTGCCATGACATCGAGCGCCTGGAGTCCTTCCCTAGGCAAGAGAAGGTGGACGTTGTAATTGCAGGCGAAGTGTTGGAGCACCTCAATAACGTGGGTCTGTTCTTCGAGAGCTGCGGAGCCCGACTGAAGAAGGATGGATGCGTGCTGGTAACTGTGCCTAACGCCCTCTCGATTAAGCGGATCATGGTCTCTCTGGTGAAGCGGAAGGAACATGTGCATCCTGATCACACATCCTACTTTTCTCCATCTACACTGTCGTGCATCGCCCATCGCCATAAGCTGAACCTCTCGGGAATGAGTATGTATCTGTGGCGCAACCCCACCGTGTCTAATCGTTTGGCAAACGCCATTGCCAGAGCAATCATCTTTGTCACACAGTTTCCGCTGCTCGCGGACGGGATCGTGGCTGAATTCCGTCCAGATGTGCCTGGTGGAGAAAACTGAGTTCAAGAGAGATCTCCATCAGTTTCGGGCGACACAGTATGGTTACGCTGGCTACGTTGACGCCTGCGGCCTGACCATTGATTGCGAGCAGATGTGACTCGCTCGGCGTGGGGTGTTGATATTTAACAGGAAGGGTGCATTCTTTTTTTAGTGTTATCCAGACCCCAATCAAGTAAGCCGGTCTCACCGCTGGCGTGGATGCAGGCCGGTAAGCGAATGGCGTTTACCTATCTATCTTGGGAAACAGCGTGTACGGGTCTGGTTACCGTTATTGACCAGGCGATTGTCAGTGGAACCAGCTTTTGCCTGTCCGTTATCATTGCTCGGAGGGGTTCGAAAGAACAGCTTGGCGTGTACGTATTGGGGATGAGCATCGTTTTGTTTGTGACTGGACTACACAACTCTCTTATCACAATGCCCTATATTTTCTATAGCCCACGGCCGGACGGGAGGATCGACGCCCAGTATGCCGGGAGCACGTTGATTCATGCGTGCGGTCTATCGATTATTGGGGTGATCGTTTTAGTCGGGGTTGCAGGGATTGCATCGCATCGGGTCGGCATCTCGGGTCTGGAGAACGTTGTGTGGGCACTAGCGGGCGTAATAACGTTCATTCTGCTCAGAGAATACGCGAGGAAGGTGTGTTTCGCTTGGCGACAACCTGGCACAGCGATCGCAATGGATTTGCTGGCCGCAGTGATACAGATCGGCGGCTTATTGTTCCTCTGTCGCCTAGGTTTCCTCTCTGCCACTGCGACCTTTTGGGTAATCGGGGCTGCCTATTGTTTTGCCACATTATGGTGGCTCGTGTCGAAGAGGCAACACTTTGATGTGAAATTGAGCAGAGTCGTCTCGGATCTTAGTCTGAACTGGTCGTTCGGGAAGTGGATTGTCGCCGGCAACGTGATCTACACGGCTAGATCGAGTTTGTATCCATGGTTTCTTGCGAGTCTCCATGGGACTGCTGCGACCGCGACATTTGCGGCGTGTATGGGAGTGACGCTCTTTGCCAACCCGTTCTTCATTGCTTTATCCAATGTTCTGGGACCAAAAGCAGCTCATAGCTTCGCCAACGGCGGCATCGTTGCTCTCTGTCGTGTGGTACACAAAACCACCCTCCTGGTTTCAGTGTCCATGGCGTTCTTCGCCGTAGGCATACTTATCGTGGGAGACAAGCTTGTTATCCTCATATATGGGAATCAATATGCTGGAAGTGGACCCATAATTTCGGTTTTGGTACTCAGCCTAATAGCTGGGGCTGTCGCTCTTGGCTTTGACGCGGGTTTGTACGCGATGAACCGGGCGAATGCCATTTTTCATGCATATGTTCTGGGTCTATGCGTCACCGTGTTTGTCGGCTTCTGGATGGCAAAGTACTATGGTCCCCTGGGTGCGGCTTGCGGTCTTCTCGCAGCCAGCATTGTGACTTCAACGAGCAAGTATCTCTCCTTGTCGAGGTTAATCAACGGCGTCACGAAAGAAACTGCCCATCGACTCCCCCGAATAGAAAATGTTGGACCGGAATCCGTGCAGTAGCAGACACTTGGACTGAAGGCTGAATATGCCAATTCGCGTTGCACTAGCGACTAACATTATTTCTCCTTACCGGGTGCCGCTCTACGCTGCTTTGGGAACCACGCACAACTGGGAATTTAAACTCCTTTCGTGCTGTGAAATGGAGTTTGACCGCCAATGGATGCCCGCTGTCGATCCCCCTTTTTCTCACAAGAAGAGCTTCAACCTTTCCTACAAGCGTCGGACCACTTACAGCAGCCAGGTACACATTCCGCTGGGGCTTTGGTTCGATTTGTGTTGCTTTCGACCCGACGTTGTTATTTCCCACGAGATGGGAGCGCGAAGTCTGATTGCCGGCATTTACGGGTTAATTGCGAGACGACCTTTCGTCGTTTGGTCTTATGTCACATGCCATTCGGAGAGAGACATCAGCTGGAAACAGCGGCTTCTGAGGAAGGTCATTCTTCGAATGGCTCACGCAGTTGTGGGCATGGGAAGTGAAGCGCGACGCTACCTTCAGAGCCTAGGTGTTTCTGGCGAAGCCATCTTTGACGCCCCGAACGCGATTGACTCGTCCTTTCGGCCGGATGGCCTTTTGCCTCAAAAGCGTTCCACGATGCGCGAACAGTTAGGTATTTCAGGCCTGTGCTACTTGTACGTCGGCAGGTTAGTCGCAGCAAAAGGAATAGTCCAACTGTTGGACGCATGGAAGATCTTCTCTAAGGACCAGGACGTTCAGGCTTCGTTAGTCCTGGTGGGCGACGGGGCTCAGAAAGAAATGTTCACGCAAAGAGTCACCGAGCGAAACGTGCGAGGGGTGAGATTTGTTTCGTTCGTCCAACCACATGAACTGCCTTCCATTTATCACGCCGCGGATGTACTGGTGCTTCCGACACTCCAAGATGTATGGGGCCTCGTCGTCAACGAGGCGATGACATTTGGGCTACCTGTAATCTGCTCAAAATACGCCGGGTGCGCGGCCGACCTAGTAATCGAGGGCAGAAATGGCTGGCTTGTCGATCCCAAGAATCAAGAGGATCTTGTGCGAACCCTGAGGAAAGCATGGGACGCACGTGATAAAAAGGAAGCCATCGCAAAAACTGGACAGGCTTTGATCGGCTGTTTAAGCATTCAGAATATGGCCGAAGGGTTTCGCAGGGCAGTGGAATATGCTCAATCCAGGTCGATGTTGCGTTCGGAACAGTCGGAGTTGCTCCCTCACAAAGCAGCGAGTGATGATGCGGGTGAGCTTGGTTGAAGAGCAGCGGACATTACGCCGAACCTGAGGCAACGAGACGTGGAAGTTCGGCGCGAGGGTGCAGCCCGAGCGTCCCATCTTCGACGCAAGCGGTAGAGTTGGGTTTTCTCGACGCAAGTCAACCATACCGATTAGACCCCGTGAGCACGCGCTGGAAGGGAAAACTCTGAGATGCCGCGACCACCGTTAAGTTATCTCTACGTCTTGAGTGTGCCGTACTTTACTGCGATGTCGTCAATCAGTTACCCCGGCCCCTGGGGCCTGCAGTATACGGGATTCATATGGTCGTGTGTGCTGGCAGTTGGCGTTCTGCTGATCCTGCAACATCGAAAGACGATAGCCTTTCCGTGGAAGGTTTGGTGCCCGTGGTTTGGCTACGTTTTGTTATCCCTCAGTTGGGGGGGGATTCATTGGCTTCATAATTTACAAGATCCTGCACAGATGATCTCACCTTTAATAGTGGGGACGGTGGCATCGTTTGCGATTCGAACACAGTTCCAGCTGGAAGGACTGATGCGCGGTTTTACACATTGTCTTTTATTTGTGGCGGCAGCATTCATTTTCTTTTGGTACGGGCCGGGAGCTCCTTACCAGGAATTTAACAGGGGATACAATGTGAGACCGGCGGCAGTAACCGTGGCCTTCATCGCATGCCTGTTCGTGGGAAGACTGCATAAGAGCGCGTTTGGCAGTGCTCTGGGATGGGCTGCATGCCTGGCAATTACCATCTTGTCAGGAAGCCGAACCGCGACACTGGTCGTCTTGATACTGTGGTTGGTCACTCCCCTCTACCTCCAGCTCAAGTCACGACTTTTTCTTTCTGGTGCAATGTGCTTGGCAGGCTTGGCGCTGTTCTATTCACCAGTCTTCCAGGAAAGGTTCTTCCCATCCGGACACGGGACCCCCGAGCAGGTTATAAGGGGAGAGTTTTCGGGGTCGGGGCGATTTGAAGAACTCTGGCCAGTTGTCTGGCAGGCGGCCCAAAAGAATATCGTGTTTGGAGCCGGAGCCGGAGAAGTGGGACGTTTCATAGAAAAGACTGATTTGCCTGATCCGTCGCCGTTGAACGGATATCTCAAAGTAGTCTTTGACTACGGTGCCGTCGGCCTTCTGATCGTCATTTGTACTGTATTGAAGCAGATGCATTACTTGCATAAGCTCGTGCGAAGGACAGATTCTGCGGCGACCTGGGCCTTGACAGCGGCTTATCTTGGATTTGTCGCACTCTTGATTTTTGCCTCGACAGAAGACATCTGGTTGCATAATGTGAATTTTCTGCATCCGCTTTTCGCTTTCACAGGTGCTGCTATCGGAGTGACAGTAAACAAGAACCTCCGGTCCGACCAGCGTGGCATGAACAGGCAGCTCCCATTTGTTTTTTCAGACGACTCACAAACAACAAGCCCAGGCGGCCGTCAAGAGCACGCGCTGCGTTCTGCTGGAGCAAATGAATAGTAATAATAGTAGTGAGGTTGTTTTTGTCTAACCCAAACGTAGATACATACAGCGCCGGAGAAATCGCCCAACCGGCGACTCCCCGACCTTTGAAACAGCTCTTGGCTTGGAAAACTGTCGAGGTGATCTGGAGAGCTTCTCGTGAGAGCCTGTCCATAAAAGGAGTTGTTCCCGTGTTGTGTTATCACCGGGTTCTGCCAAGCCTTCCTGGGACCGAAGCTTCGGCTTTCGCAGTTACACCAGAGCAATTCGAATCTCAATTGGTGTTTCTCTCGGAGAATGGTTTCTATTCACTTTCTCTAGAAGAGTTCAAAGATATGGCTCGAGGGCCGATGACGCCAACTCGGCCCTCCGTCCTAATAACTTTTGACGACGGATACTATGATAATTTTGCTATCGCTTGGCCGATTGCGCAGAAATACGGTATCAAGATTAACATCTTCGCCTTGACTGGCCTGGCAGGCAAAGATGACCCTGTCATCATAGGAGCCGATACCCGGACGGTCCGAGCCCAAGTGAACAGGTTCCCAGAGCTTTGGAGGATGATGAACTGGCGCGAGCTGCGATCCATGCAGGAAGCAGGCGTAGGTATCGGACTTCACGGGCACACTCACCGCAGAATGTCGAGCAGGGGGAAAGACGTCATCGCCAAAGAGCTGGAATTGGCCACCCTCATTTTTAGAAAGGAACTAGGGGCTCGACCGTGGGCGTTCGCCATCCCTTATGGCAGTCCGGGAACTTTTACAGCTGAAGTTCTAAAGTTGCTCAAGAGTCTCGGACTGGAAATGGTGTTTAGCACACTGACTGGTCGCACACACTTGCCCGAAGATGATTTGCCGATCAGGCGTATGGTGATTAGCTCTTATGACGATTTGCGCTCTTTCGAAATGAAGGTGTCCGGTGCGCTCGATTGGTTAGGCCACATTCGTGCCGTGGAGCAGCGGGTCCGAAATCTTTCTGAGCCGATCCCAATCAGGTAGGGCATGCTGGTGGCGGTGCTTCGTGAAGGTTCCCATGACCCAATTGACGTGGTTACCGGTGGGCTCAGTCGCCGCAATCGACGACAGTAACAAATCCATCTCAGCGCAATTCTGGAATATCTAGACGCCGTCCGACGCCCGGAGGGTGGTTACGCGGTAGGCAGCGGCAGGTAATTGTAACCGAAGAGGCTTCGCCAGACCTAGGTCCACTTTGTCTAAACAGAATTCTCTTGGTGCTTTGCTCGGGGATCTTGCGGGTTGAGTCATGATCCAATTTGTTGACACTCTCCAACAAATCATGCGTTCCGACAGTGTCTGGGCGTGTCCGGGAATTTGTCGGCATCTCCAGTGGCAGGTTCGGAAAGCATTCCGCCGATTTCCATGCGAACTGACGATCGCAGGTTCCAGGCTTAAAGTAGATCGGCCCCTCGCCATCGCGGCCCTCATAAACTCTATGGGCGAGTACGACTACAACAACATGAACCTTCTCAAATTTGTTTTGTCCCACGATAAAAGTACATTCATCGACGTTGGCGCAAATATCGGGGCCTACACGCTCATCGCCTCCGAGGTCGCGGACACTACTGTCGTGAGCTTTGAGCCTCACCCGGCAACCTTCTCCATGCTGGAAGACAACGTCCGATTGAACGGCCGCAGCAACGTGATCTGTCTGAATCTGGCCCTTTCTAGCCAAGACGGCGAGCTCCGTTTCACGGATAATCCGGGGTCGCCTGTGAATCGGGTTATTCAATCGGGCAACACATTTGGCGCCGAGCTGCGCGTTCCCAGCCGGCGTCTCGACGCCGTGTGCCGCGAACTCAAAGTAGTCCCCGATTTCGTCAAGATTGATGTGGAAGGGCACGAAGCCGCTGTTCTGGACGGCTTCGCAGCGCTTGCGGGAACTACGAAAATCATCTTCATCGAGGGTGGGGAAGGCCAGGGGGTGCGAAGTTGGATGCAGGCCGCCGGTTATACTGGCCCGTGGTTCGCCCATTTCAAGCGGCGGCTGCTCTTGCCTGTAAGACAAACGCGGCCGGAAGACCCGGTGTTCGTCTATCAGGACTTTCTTCCGGAATTGCAGAGGATGAACTTTGACGCCGTTGAACGCCCCATTTGACCTGGTGCTGTGCGGAACAGACGCAAGTGTTTGACGTCAACTGCCAGTCGGTGTTGCCGGCAATGGAAGTCGGTTGCATCGCAACCACTTGAGCAGAAGGTGCGGCGCCCGCGCTGCTTTGTAGCCGATTACATGCATATCTTGGTGGTGGGCATATCTCGTTTTGGTGTACCAAGTGGAATATGCCGCTATGCCGATATGATTGCCCGAGCTGCATCAAACTTGAGGGAGGTCCAAACAACGATTGCGGTTGGATCGTGGCAAAACGATTACTTTCGTGACATTTTCAAGTCCGACTTGCACTCGCGCCTTATCAGCGTTGACATCGACAATTCTTCGTTATCGCGCAACATGTGGAGTATTCGGACCTTGCCACAAATGGCCATGGACCTTCACGCCGATGTCATTCATCTCGCGTACCCCATGCCATTTCTGCGGCGCCGGTTCCAATGTCCCGTCGTTCTTACTGTGCACGATTTGTATCCATTTGACATCCCGCAAAACTTCAGTTTTCCGGGCGCTAATCGCTTAATTCTAAGAGTTGCCGTACACCAGTCGGATGCCGTGATCTGCATCTCGAACAGTACAGTGAGTCGATTTAGGGAATTGTTTCCAAACAAATACACCGTTGCTCGGATTTACAATCCCATTGTTATGCCGCGGCTCGAGACCGGGCAGCAGGCTATACGAGACCTTCGACAGACAGGATTTCTCTTAGCCGTAGGCCAACACCGCAGCAACAAAAATCTGGATGTTCTGCAAAGGTCTTTTGGGCTCTTGCGGGAGACCGAGCAACTTCCGAGCGATTGCCAGTTGGTTGTGGTGGGCTCCGAAGGACCGGAAACACCAGCGTTGCAACGGCTCACGCAGAAACTCGGCCTCACAGGACATGTGCATTACCTTTCCTCCATTTCCGAGTCGCAGCTCGCTTGGCTTTACCGGAATTGTTTGGTCATGGTGGTGCCTTCGTCCCATGAGGGTTTCTGCCTACCTGTAGTGGAAGCTTTGTTGTCCGGAGCACGAGTTGTGTGCTCGGACATTCCGGTTCTCCGGGAAGCCGGTTCAGATGTGTGCACTTATTTTCAGCTTCAAGCGGATTCCGTTCACCAGCTTGCGACTGCGATTGTTAGCAGTATCAGATCTCCGATCCGAAACAACTTTGCGCACGACTGTTTTGTTCCAGACAATGTTGCGCGAGAATTGCAAGGGATCTATCAGGCAGTAGCTCAGGTGCGTCACTAACGTCGCTCTCTCACAAGTGAGGTTAGTACAGGAGCAGGGCTGGTAGAACAACTGCCCGCTGCTGCTTGCTTTTCTCGTCAACAATGATCGGCTACAGGTCCTGGCAGACTTTCCGCGGTGACCTATGCCTGCCCGGTCAATTTAAACATTTAAACGGCTCCTGTCCGATAGGCCGCCCCTACACACGATATGGCCGTCCTACACTAATTGGTATTTACGTACTGACAGTTCACTATCTTGGGCGTCGTGATTCGTCATCGGCTCTTCTCTACGTCACACTCTCGATTCTCGTAGATTGGATAGCCAACATCTACGACATGGCAAGCTCGAGCTGACACCGCCGACGGATTCTTAGTGGGCTGCTGCCAGCGTGCATAGGATCAGGGACTGTGCCGCCCTCTTTCACGTTGAGGCGACCTGGGCTGAACCGTAGACGAAACAGGAGATGTGAGACGGGTGCCTTCAGGCGCGGTGATTCTTGAGAGTCAACAACTGGCTCATTGTCTTGAACTGTGGATTCGCTTGTTACGACACCTTTCCTGAACATCCGCTTTCCGCCCCCCGCCTCAGTAGCTCACGCCAACTAGGACAAATCCGTTCATAATGCGGGCGGCAAGAGACCCGTAAACGGACACCTTGGTTAACCGGAAGTGTTCCCATGACTTGCCGAGTCTGTGGTGGAAGTACAGAAGCGTCGGGCTGGAACGGAGCGACATGCGTGTCCTGCGCATCAATATCCGTCGTCACACCGCCTAGTGCAGAAAGATTGGCCGAGTGCTACGCGAGCTATTCGGATTACCATGGCGGTGGCCGGAGGCACGGAGCTAAAGAGCGACAAAAGAAATACGCGATTACCTATCTTTCGGTTGTTAAGCGATTCGCCCCGGATAACTCGACTCTCCTCGATATCGGCTCCGCGAATAACCCCTTTCCAAACTACGCTGCTGAGACGGGCTATCGTGTTACTGTACTGGATTATGTTCGTCCGGAGGGGTTACACAGCGCCATAGCATTCGTCCAGGGCGTCGCGGTTCCTACTGAGCGTCTTAGGGAACGGTTTGAAGTGGTCACCGCATTTGCAATGCTTGAGCACTGCAGCGATCCGAAAACGACGTCTACCGCGTTAGCCTCGTACTGTAGGCCAGGGGGGACTATTGTCATTATGACGCCGCTGGTGGGAGATTTCTGGGAGCGACATTCTGCGGCACATTCTTGCTGGTTCTTTCCCCCTGAGCATTTACACCTTTACTCTAAGGTAGGGATAGCGAAGTTATTTCTGGAGGTTGGCTGCAAAATGATTTACTTCCGCCGATTCGAGATCAGTCGTCTCCGCTGGTTCGCCAGGTATGGAATCGCTGCTGTCGAAGGCACCGCCGGTAGTATACTGAGATCCGTCGCGCCCCAGCTCTGGTGTCGTCGTCGCGCTCAGAAAAAGTCGATTAGCCAGCAGATGGCAGTGTATGTATTTACAAAAGTCGTTGTTTAAGTGTTTGTATTCGGGCAGTCGCTCAGATAGTCACTAACGTCGCTTCTCACCAGTCTACTATAGGGGCAGCAGTTCTAGTCTGGTAGTTGAATCGGGATGCTACAAAGTGCGTAAGAGTCTCACCTGGCCACTGCTGTAACACCGGTCGGAGATCTAACTGGAGCCGCGGTTTATGGAAGGTACACGAAGGCTCCGATGTCCCAGCCTGCGTGTGTACTGTTCTGAGCCAGAGTCCCATAGGTGCTGGGGTTCAGTCCTAAGTTGTACGGGCTGCCCAGATTGAAGCCTGCGCCTATTGCCGGCGAGCCGGACTGAAGCCTGAAGTCGCTACCAGAGGCGTTTACGAACCTGGGATCAGCATTGATGTCGTGAGTTGGCTTCGATATGCCACTGTAGTTCCCGTCCAGGTTACTGAAAACAATATTGTAGTCCACGATGTGCGCTCCGCCATCTGACTGGTAGCCGTTCGCTCCGTTGTTCATGAAGATATTGTTCTCAATGATGGCGGGGTTGGTCCCGATTGAAACTGCGAACCCATCTGTCGTGTTGGCATAAGCCACATTCCCATAGTAGACATCGCCGGTGCCGGGATTGTTTGAGTGCGTTATTCCATTGTTATTTCTATAAGTTATGTTGTAGGTGACCTTATTATCATGCGCACCGTCTTCCAGCACGATGCCGGCGCTTTGGTTGCTATAGGATCGTACATACTGCACTATGGAATTACTTGTATTGGTGTCCAAGCGGATCCCTGAGCAGAGCAGTGGCCCGCCGGTATTACTGTAGTAACTGCCCCCAGTGATAGTTATGCTGACTGCTCCAGACGGGTGATTATCCCCAACCGCATCAAACCCTTGGCCTTTATTGTCATGGCCGTTGAAATTATTGACTATGATGTCTTGCGCATTCACTCCTCCGGTGCTCGATACGTCTATCCCGTTGCCTTCTACGGACGCACTGCCGTTGAAGGATGAGTCTCCACCGTTGATAGTGACGCCGACCGTCCCGGCAATCAGCATCCCACTTGATCCATTGAACTGGGTCGTAGGATTCTTCAGAATGACGTCGTGCGCACTTGTAGAGGCGTTGCCTGTCTCAATACCGTGGCCGAGGTTGTGACTTGCCGTGCAGTTAGTGTAGGTAGGAAACGCTCCTCGAACAAGCATCCCAACATTGTCACTGAAGGTTGAGGATACGGAAGTTAGAACGCTGTGTATACCTCCATTTTCGTAATAGCCCACTGAGGTCGCACCGAAGACAGAAATATTGCTGAAGGTCAGGTACTGCTTGTTGTTGTCAATACCGAAACGCCGCTGCGTACTTTCGACCACATGGCCCGATGGAGGACTGTCTCCGACGAGACGGACGTACACGTGGTGATCGGAAGGCTCCCAGAACCACTGTCCTGGCACGAGAGATGCTTTCGATACCACGTTTGCAGTTAAGCGACTGGACCCATCTACGAGGATACTACCTGGCTGATTTGTGGCGGTGGATGAGTAATACGCGTTTCCTTCAGCAGCCCATGAGAACAGCTGGTCGGAACCCGAGATGATTGGATTGGCCCCAGTTCCATACGCGCCGAAGTTAATGGGATTCCCCGCAACACCGGACTTGGTGGGCGTCAAGGTATCTCGCCATCTATCGCCCCGATTGAAAAGGACTGAATCACCAGCTGCCAAGGTAACCCCCGCGCAGGCTGAATCGCATCCAACCATTCCTGGAGAGAAGGCAAAAGGATGTCCCGAATCCGTACCTGCATTTGCATTGTTTCCGGCATTGGCGACGTAGTAGGTCGTGGCCTGGGCTGGCCCGACTGCGAGGTGGGAGGCGAAAGAGAGTGCGAACAGGAGGACGAGACGGCTCATAGAATGGTGGGGGGAACTCCTCGTTGCCCTCACATTGTACCTCCCTCACTTGAGTCTTCCAACAATGAGTGGCCCTCAGCGTAAAGGAATGGGAGATCCGAAGACAGATCACGGAAGGGCAAGGGGGGTGCGATATCAGGGCAGCAGCGCGACGGGCGATATCGTTAGCAGCGCTTGTCCCGCGAAGGCCATATTTACGCCGGAATGGTCGGATCCTTAAGGTGTTCCTGAGGTATCGATTCTCAACGCCGGCGGTGCAGCCTTTCATGGCAGTCCGCGCACAGGGTAATCAGGTTGGAATCTTCGTCCGGGCCCTGCTGACTGCGCAGCTGCCGGTGATGGACCTGCAAGTTCTGCCTGGAGCCGCAGATTTGGCATCTCCAATTGTCCCGCTCCATGACCTGCCGGCAAAGTTGCTTGTACGATCTGGGCTCTAACCGCAAGCCTGGACGCTTCGGAAGCATTCGGCTCATCAAGCTTTCTGGGCCAAGTGGGATAGGAACTGCTGACGTTGCTCGCCGGGCAGGAACTCCAAGAACCGGGTCATCGAGCTCAGCAATATCTCTGGGTTTCCGTTGTCCAGGTTCGCCCCCGCTAGAAAGTCCGCACA
>DATMOO010000261.1:0-7162 GCA_035568275.1 Candidatus Sulfotelmatobacter sp. | reverse complement strand
ATGTGGACCTGACCTGCCACATGTTCGACATCGTCGGACGCACGGTGGTGGTCGACGAGAAGCACATGGACGCGGTCACTGCGCTTTCGGCGAGCGGTCCGGCGTATATCTATATCATTCTCGAATCGCTCGCGGAAGCCGGCGTGAAGGTAGGTCTGCCCCGAGACATCGCGACACTGCTGGCGGCGCAGACGACTCTCGGAGCGGCGAAGGTTGTTCTTGAGACCGGCGACCATCCGGCCCTCCTCAAAGACGCAGTCACGACGCCTGCCGGCTGTACCATCGACGGGATCATGGAACTCGAGGAAGGCAAACTCCGCGTCACCTTGATCAAAGCGGTGGTCAAGGCTGCCCAGCGCGCAAAGGAACTCGCGTACGGATAGACGCCGGAGCTTCCGATTGATTACTCAACGACGGGAGCATATGCAGGTGGAGGATTCAACTCCTGACCACCGCTGAAACAAGCGGAAGGCTTCCCACTGGTCACGAACTTTACTTTCCCTGACTCATCCGCGCAGAAAGTTTTTGCCGTTGACTCAGAATCAATCGGAACAGCGGCAAGACGATATTTCGAAGACGGCGTTCCGCCACATCCGTTGAGAGTGAATCGGTAGCCATTCCACTGCTCAGTCCCTAGCCCGGGATCAAACGAGGCGGGGGTGCGTTCAGCATCCGTAGATTCTGTTTTCTGCGGTACCAGACTGGACAGAGCGCAGGCATAACCGATCTCCGGATGAGTAGCGGAATGGGCCTTCTGGCCGTTGACGATCATGTTCATGCGCATCTGGGCCATCTGCTCATTGGCTTCGTCTTGCTGCTTCCGAAGTCCCTTGAGGTAGTCGGGATCGGTCAGGGGTATATGACCGGCAACAATGATTTCCGTCAGTCGCCAAACGTCTTTCTCCTGCTTCATGGTGAAGATGAGGCGGGGGATGACCGGCAAATTTTCTTCCTGTCCGTCTTTGTAGCCATGAACCGAGAGTTCGATCTCGTCCTGGTCTCCCATGAGGCTGTCGTGCTCGACAGCGACTTCGACCCTCTCATTATCCGATTGCTCGGTGACGAGGATGTTTGGGCCCGTGTCGAATGTTTCGACCGTTCGTCCCTGTGCGGCCATCGAACGGCCGGCTGCCGCAATGCGAAGCACGATGGATGATTCCGGTGATTCATCCTTGTGGATCAAGGCCTTCCGTGTGATGTCGGGCAGGTGTTTGGCTAAGTCGTTTTCCCCCTTATCCAGGAACATCTCTATGAGGGCTTGACGGGCGGATTGTGGTGGTGGCGTTTGCAGAGTTTGTGCGGTTAGCGACGTGCCAGCCAGAGTAAGCGCCAGAGCGCATAGAACTTGTCGCATACTTCCTCCGATCGCGACATCCTGTAACTATCTTACAGTTCTAAGACTCCGCGGAGTGTGTTCTGGTTCCTTAGTCTAGGGGGAAGTGGCTCCGGGCTTCGGCGCTGTTGAAGTTTTGTGTTTAAATCTCCATACCTATGAAACTGCTGATCGTGATCCATCACCGCTTTGAGTTATGGAGAGCGCCGGGATGGTTTGGAGAGCGGTTGGCTGAGCACTTTCCGGAACTCGAGGTCGTCCAGCGGGACTCGTACGAAGGCATCGATGAGCATCTGCGGGATGCTGAAATCATCTTTACGATATCCCTGCGGCCGGATCAGCTAGCCACGAGGCGCAACCTCCGGTGGATTCATGCTCCGACTGCGGCGGTACACCAGTTTCTGTTTCCGGGGTTGGTAGACAGCGATGTCATCCTGACGAACTCCACAGAAGTCCATGGGCCTGTCGTGGCCGAACACGTCATCGCGCTGATCTTCGCTCTGGCAAAGAAGATTCCGCAGGCGACACTCATGCAACAAAAGCATGTATGGGGCAAGGAGGCCATGTGGAGGGAGGGATACTGCCCTCGCGAAATCGCGGGAGCGACCCTGGGACTCATCGGTTTGGGCAGCATCGGGCGCAGAGTCGCCGTTATGGCTTCGGCAGTGGGCATGCGCGTCATCGCGGTGCGCGAACACATCGACAAGGGCGCGCCAGATGGAGTGGAGGCGGTTTTCACGCCGTCCGAACTCGACAAGCTTTTACCACAATCAGACTTCGTGGTCATGGCGGCGCCACTCGTATCCGCGACGCAGGGTCTTTTGAACAGCGAGCGGATCGCTCTAATGAAGCCGGACTCCTTTTTGATCAATGTAGGGCGAGGTCCGCAGGTAGATGAAGCCGCGCTCGCGTCGGCGCTTCGCCGTCGCCGCATCGCCGGCGCCGCACTGGATGTGTTCGAGCAGGAGCCACTGCCGCCGGACTCGCCGTTGTGGAATCTCGACAACCTTCTTATTACTCCTCATACCGCGGGGCTGACGGCGAAGCTGTGGGAGCGTCACTACGATCTATTCTCTGACAACCTTCGCAGGTACATGTCGCGCCAGCCACTCAGGTACGTTGTCGATAAGCACAAGGGCTATTGAGCCTTCGCCGTCATGCTACAGTTTGGAAGAGCCAATCAACGTTATGGAACCGCGCCTCATTCTGGTCAATCTGCTGATCAAATTAGGCGTAGCTGCGGCCGTTTCCAGCAGCCTGGTGCGCTCCAAGGAATTCAAGTCTTTACTGTTTCGTGAAGAGCGGACCTTCCGGCAAAAGGTGTACCTCGTACTTTGGTTCAGCATCCCGATCATGATCGGCGTCTGGATTCGGATCGTCCAGGGGAGTTTTGCCGCCAGCGACATCAGTTTTGAAACGGCCCTTCTCCTCGGAGTGATGGGCGGACGCTGGGCGGGCTGTCTCGGCGCGGCATTGCTAAGCGTACCTGCGCTTTTGCACGGGGAATGGGCAGCTATGCCGTTTCATGTGCTTTGCGGCTTTATGGCTGGCCAGTTGCGGGCCATGGCTGTTGACAAGGATGACATCTGGTCGTTTTCACCGTTTATCGATCAGGGCATCTTTCGTCTGATTCGACGGAATTTGCCGCGGCCGCGATTGTTTGATTGGCAGATCATGTTCTTTACCACGATCGTTGGCTTGCGCCTTGTGCAGTCAGAGTTGAATCGATTCTTTCCAAGGTCCATCTTCAGCATCGAAAGCCCGGACAACTTTTGGGTGTGGGGACTGATCTATGCTGCGACCGTGGCAGCCATCGGAATTGAAATCAAGATTTTTAATAGCGTACGCATACAGATCAAACTGGAGGAGCAAGAGCGTCTTCTGCTGCATGCGCGAATGGAGGCGTTGCAGAACCAGATCAACCCGCACTTTTTGTTCAATACGTTGAATTCGATTTCGTCGCTAGTGCGCTTCGATCCCGATACGGCTCGCGAAATGATCTTCAAGCTCGCAACCATTTTGCGGCGCCTGCTTAGCAGTGGGGAAGCGTTTGCGCCACTGCGGGAAGAACTCGAGTTTATCGACAACTACCTCGACATCGAAGTTGTCCGGTTCGGCAGCGAGAAGCTGCACGTGGTGAAAGAACTGGATCCCGCGTCACTCGACGTTGTGGTCCCCAGCATGCTGTTGCAACCGCTGATCGAGAACTCCATCAAGCATGGCCTCGCTCCCAAGATTGAAGGAGGCAGCATCTTTCTGCGCAGTCGGGTTATCAATTCACGGTTGATTATTGAAGTAGAAGACGACGGTGTGGGCATGGGCAGCGCGCAATTGGATGAAAGCAGCAGTTGGTCCGGAATGGGCATCGGTATGGCGAACATCTCAGAACGCCTGCAGGTCCTTTATGGGGATACTGCGCGGATGACCATCGATAGCCACGAAGGGAAGGGAACTCTGGTTCGCATCCGACTGCCGCTCATCGAGGCTGCGAGCTCGGTCCCGGAAGGTTTTTACGCGGAGCGCTCCAGCACGCGACGATAGAAGTCTTCGTACTGCTTGACGATCTTGGTCGAGCAGAATCGCTCCATGGCTACGGCTCTGGCGCGCTTCCCCATTTCCCGCAGTTTCTGTTCATCATTCAGAAGTTCAATCGCATAGCGCGCCATCGTCTCTACATCGCCGACGTCGGCCAGGAATCCGCTTATACCGTGATCGATCACTTCGGGCACGCCGCCTGCGCGAGTTGAGATGGGAACGACCTCGCAGGCCATAGCCTCAAGCGCTGCGAGGCCGAACGATTCCAGTTCGCTGGGCAGCAACATGATGTCGGCGATCGACAACTTCTCGTAGATCTGATCCTGTTTGCCAAGAAACAGGACATCGTCATGAATGCCCTTTTGCACCGCAAGCCATTCCGCAACCGACCGGTCCGGCCCGTCGCCGATCAGCAATAGTCTGGCCGGAAATTGTTTGCGAACCCGATCGAAGATTTCAATCACATCCGTGATGCGCTTTACCGGGCGAAAGTTGGACAAGTGAACCAGCACCCGTTGATTGTTTGGTGCGTACTCACGGCGCAGCTTCTCGGCGATCTCCGTATTGCGGTAATAGATGTCGCAATTCACTGAGTTGTAAATCACTTCGATCTTGTTCTTCACATCGAACACGCGTTGTGTCCGTTCGCGGAGATAGTTTGAAATCGCCGTGACTCCATCGCTCTGCTCGATGGAATATCGAGTAATCCCCAAATAGGACCGGTCCAGTCCCACAAGGGTGATGTCGGTCCCGTGTAGCGTCGTGACAAATGGCAGGCGTCGGCCGCGCGGGCCGGAGGCCAGCATCTGGCGCGCCAGCATCGCGCTCACGGAATGCGGGATGGCGTAATGGACGTGGAGCAGGTCCAGATCGTAGAGCTGAGCGACCTCGGCCATGCGGGTTGCCAGCGCGAGATCATATGGGGGGTAGTCGAACAGGGGATAACGAGAAACCTCGACTTCGTGATAATGGATGTTGGGTTCGGCGCCCCGCAACCGGATTGGCTGGGCGTAGGAAATGAAGTGAATTTCGTGGTCTCGTTGGGCCAGTTCCAGTCCCAACTCGGTGGCTACCACGCCACTGCCGCCGTAGGTTGGATAACAGGTGATGCCGATCTTCATGCGCGCCCGATTTTCATGTGTGGAAGTTCACCGCTCGCTTGGAGATTCGATGGCAAGAACTTGCGGCAGATGCAGATTCTACACGAGTATCTGATGCAGAAAATGGTGGGCAGGGCCGATTAGTGGCCGTCTTTCGGGCCAAATGCGTTGCCTGGATCGACCTTGTCCAGGTGTGCCTGGAACTTCTTCTTCGAGTCGTCAGGCAATCCGGTGAACTCGATTCCCATCCCGACGCCGGGGTCGCGAGTGCGAACCACAGCACTCGGAGTGAGCCGCTCTTCTCCCATCCACAGATCAACACGTAAAGCCGTGCCAACGGTCAACGGCATAACGGTCTCAACATAACAGCCATTTCCGCTAATGTCGGTGGCATTGACGCGCAGGGGAGTGTTTACCCGTTCATCCCGCAGTTCCAGGGGGAACGAGATCTTATGACGTAAGAATTTCCGGCGATTATCGTGCCGAACTTGCGTACGTTCTTCAGCCTGCAAGTCCGCCGGCAGAGCGATCGCCCAGGGACAGTCCTGGTCCGCCACCAACTGCACGCCCGCCTGGGTCTTTTTCAGCGCTCCTGCATCCACGACCCAGACCACCTTGCAGCGGGCTTTCTTGCCTTCATACTGCACGCCGATGACGTCGCCCACCTTTAATTCAGGCTCGATGCCGTAAATACAGGCGCCGGTCGCACTGATGTTCTGGGCCATGGCGTTCTGAAAGAAGGGCTGATTGTTCGCACCCATTCCCCACACCTTGACCTTCAAGTCCAGAGTCGCACGCGGAGCTGACCCTTGGGCCGACATGAGCGCTCAAGCCTCCAACGAACAGAAAACTTTGAATTGTAAACCATCTTACTACTTGGGGCTAATTCGTAAGGTTACGAGAGTACCCGAGCCCTCAGAGCTGGTCTCATAAATCGGGTTGCTGGACCTAAAGGATCTTCCCTCAGGGGCTGAAGCCCGCGTCTTTTCTGGCTTTTTTACGACGCGGCTGAAAAGGCGCGCCCTTTCAAAAAATTTATGAAACACGTTCTCAGTCTAAAAGTCGTTCCGCGGAAGTGAAGATCGGTTCGTTAACCTAATTCATCAACAAATCGCGATAAGAGATGAGTTGAACCCCCGCCTGGGCCAGCACCTCGCGGGCGGCGGGCATGGTGAGCACCTTGAGTTCGAGCTCCCGAGATTCCCGCAAGCGCGTCTTCGCGGCTGCGAGGTCGGCATCGTTGTAACCGGGATGACAGACGAACTCCCATGTCCCGTCGGGAATGCTTTGGCTAATGGCTTGAAATAGCCTCTCATCCAGTGTTCCGGTGACCTCAATCCCCAGGGTGCCATCGGGTGTTGCGAATCCTTCTCGATCGACGGCGCGGCGAAACTGTCCCGCAAAGCGGCTCAGAATGCGGAGTTCAGCGAAGCGCGTCCACAGATTGGGCTGAGACAGAAGCTGGCTCGAACGGAGTGGAAAGCGCGGGCCGAATGGATTCCGCAGCGCCCGTACGCCACAACCGCGTGCTGCCCGCAACAATGGTCGCAGGATCTGCGGAAAAATGTGAGTATGTTTGTGCGTGTCGATGTGAGAAACCGCAATTCCAGCAGATTGAATCTTTTGAATCTGTGCCCGTGCCTCACTCTCAATTTCACCAGCATTCATACGCCGGGTAAGGGCACGTGCAGCGAACGTCTTGAGTCCGTCGCGGAATTTTCGCGAACGAGTAATTGTTGAGAGCCGTGAGGGGTCAAGTACTGGCTCGCCGTCGATCAGCACGATGTGGCAGCCGACGCTCAAGGCGGAAGAAGCCTTTGCCATCTGTGTGGCCTCGCCGAAGGCGGGACCGTTTGCCATGAGCGTGGACGAGGTAACGATGCCGAGCGTGTGCGCCTCGACGATGGCGCGGTTCACGCCCGGAGTAAATCCGAAGTCATCCGCGTTGACGATCAGCCGCCGCAAACAGCCAGTCTAGCAGGAGGTGTGAAGGAAGCTTGCGTCGGCGAATCCTCGAGCTAAGGCTGTCCGCGGCGTCATTCAGCAGTGCGCTGTTTGACCGCTTTTTCTGCTGCCACGTATACTCAGCGAGTCGCGGTTCGCGCGGATGACAATCATTTTGATTTCGACAGCCCGGCTGTCAGGTCGCGCGAGGGCGTGAGGGGCGGTTAGCTCAGTTGGTTAGAGCGCCTCG
>DATMOO010000260.1:0-5827 GCA_035568275.1 Candidatus Sulfotelmatobacter sp. | reverse complement strand
TTGGCATCGAGAGACTAGCCATGAATGATGCAGTTTATTTCTATTCCCAGAGCGCCCGCAAATGGGAGTCCAATTACAAAAAGAAAGGGTTTTCAGTCCGCAAGGACATTCTTCAGGAACTGCTGCCAGATCCCCAACTAGCAGGCCAAAACTGGCTCGACGCGGGCTGCGGAACTGGGACGTTGGCTCGATTCCTCGCCGAAGCTAAAGGCTGCAACACATTGGGCGTGGACGCTTCCCCAGAAATGATTGCCAATTGCGTTCCCGCCCGCAATACCGAGTTCCGCCCGATCAGAGATATCTGCGAGACTGGATTGCCGGATGCCACCTTCGATGGCGTCGTATGCTCTAGCGTGCTTGAGTACGTGTCCGATCCGCGCGCTGCTCTGGTCGAACTCTGGCGGCTGTTAAAGCCGAATGGATTGCTGCTTGTTTCAGTTCCAAATGCGCACCCAATTGCTCGCTGGCCGACCCTGACCATATACTGGCTCACAAAGCACCTCGGCCGGTGGCGCTGGTTTCAGTTTCTCGATTATTCCAAGCACAGCTATTCAGAATTGCAATTCCGTCGTTTGCTCAATAGCTGTGGCTTCTGCGTCGAGGCCGTGCGCACGTTCGGTGAAACGCTTGGGTTCGAGACACTTCTTGGCCAGGGTACCCTGATGATGTTCCGCGCAATTAAACTCTAATATCTACCGAGCTGTTGAGGAGCTTCACTGATGTGCGGCATAGTAGGAGTCCTTTCTTTCACTAACAGTACTTTCCGAGTGTCGGAACCATATCTGACGCGCATGCGGGATGTGATGTCGCATCGCGGACCAGATGGTGCCGGTATTTTTGTATCTGGCGATCGGCGCCTTGGGTTGGGATTTCGCCGCCTAGCGATCATCGACCTATCCGAAAGAGCGATGCAGCCAATGAGCAATGAGGACGATGCTCTTTGGGTGGTCTTCAACGGCGAGATTTATAACCACGCCGAGATTCGTAAGGAATTGGAGGCCCGGGGCGGACACCGCTGGAAGACAGACCATTCTGATACTGAAGTAATACTGCATGCCTTCGAAGAATGGGGAATCGACTGCGTTCACAAGTTTCGCGGCATGTTTGCCATTGCTCTGTGGGATGCGAAACGGCGTCAGCTCTGGCTGATCCGTGACCGCATTGGAGTCAAGCCGCTCTACTACAGCATTCACCATGGACGCGTCACTTTTGCTTCAGAAATCAAGGCCTTGCTTGAGGACGAGGAGCAGCAACGTAGCGTCAATGAGGAGGCGCTTTATCACTATTTGTCATTCAATGCGACGCCAGCCCCGCACACACTCTTTTCCGGCATTCAGAAGCTCGCCCCAGGCACATGGTTGAGAGTTAGCGAAGACGGTCAGGTCCAACAAAGCCGCTATTGGGACGTTTGGGATCATACCCAGCCATTGACGAATGCTTCTGAAGAGGAGATCGCCGAACGCATCCTTTCCGAACTCCGCACTTCTGTTAAGCTCCGCAAGATCAGCGACGTTCCGGTGGGCGTTTTTCTCTCTGGCGGCATCGACTCAAGTACCAACGCGGCGCTGTTTTCCGACGGAGATGGCCAGCCCGTCAGGACCTTCTCGATCGGCTATGACCAAGAGTATCAGAGCTATCCCAGCGAGCTTCCTTATGCCCGCAAGATCGCGCAGAAGGTGGGCGCGGAACATCATGAGCTGCTGCTTAAGGAAAATGACCTATTTGAGTCTCTTCCTCTAATCATTCGCCATCAAGATGAACCGCTGGCAGATCCGGTTTGCGTGCCGGTCTACTACGTTTCGAAACTTGCTCGAGATGCTGGCGTCAAGGTTTGCCAAGTAGGAGAAGGCTCTGACGAGCTATTCTGGGGTTACAAGTACTGGAAGGATTCCCTCCGGCTACAACGCTTTAGCAACATGTTCCCGATTCCTGGTGTCCTGAAGAACTTGGGAATTGCGGGGCTCAATTTCGTGGAGCGGGGCCGAAAGGCCTCTTATGATCGTCAATTTTCATGTGAAGTTCTGCGCAGAGCTCTGTCAAACCGGCCCGTATTCTGGGGCGGGGCTGAGGTGTTCAGCGATTCGCAAAAGCGCCAATTTCTTTCTCCACGTTTGCGCAAAAGATTCGCCGGACTGAGTTCCTGGGAGGCCCTCCGGCCAATTCGGCAACGGTTCGAGGAAAAAGCCTGGGAGCCATCGCCCCTGAATTGGATGACTTATCTTGACTTGAATTTGAGATTGCCGGAGCTGTTGCTCATGCGCGTCGACAAGATGAGTATGGCGGTGAGTCTGGAAGCCCGCGTCCCATTTCTCGACCACAAGTTTGTAGAGCTGGCGATGAGCATTCCCGAAGAAGTAAAAACCAAAAGTGGGGTACTGAAATATATTCTGAAGAAGGCCGTCAGGGGCGTGATACCGGACGAGCTTATTGATCGAAAGAAGCAAGGATTCGCAGTGCCCGTCTACGAATGGCATCACACCAAATTCGGAGAGTACGTTGCGAAAGAAATGAAGGACTTTTGCGAAAACACAGATCTTTTTCAGTTTGAGGGAGTCTCGCCTTTCCTGAAGAGAAGAGGATGGGCGCTTCTGAATGTCGCGCTATGGTGGAAGCAGTATATTGGCTCCGGATCGGCCCCACCTCAACCATTCCTCGCACCGACTCCCTTAAGAAGTGAGTCAAACAGTCATCGAAACATCCCGTTACCTGTTGAACCCACGATGGGAACCACATCTTCCGCGCAATCGGGGGGACGTAACTGAACAAAAAGTGAGCTGTCCCCGTTTGAAGAGTTGAAGTGATTCAGGCCAGAGCGCTGGGGCAAGCTAAAGTTCGCCCACCATTTAAACATTAACCGGAAATCCTGCCGTGAACGGGAGTTATCGCCATGACTGATATCCAGCATATCATTCATGAAGTTCCCGGATCTCAACTAACGCGGCTCCGAGAGGCGCAAGCTTCCAGCTGGAAGCAGTTTGTATTCAAAGCATTTCTACTTTGTACGTTCGTCCACGCAGGCATAGCTCTTTCGGCATTTGCGACGTGCACGGCTCCCAAAAACGCGATCGAGGCAGAGAATTGCTTGCCTGGCAATCCCGTAAGCGCTTGGTATGTCGACGGCGCAGGTTCGCCGAACATTCAAGGGTTTGCCACGGACATTAGCGTAAACGTGGGCCAAACGGTCTTCTTCAAAATCGCAACAAATGCCAGCGCGTACCGGATCGATATCTACCGGTTGGGCTACTACCAGGGCAACGGTGCAAGGCTGGTGGCCTCTGTTTCGCCTTCCGTGCCATTACCCCAAGTTCAACCTGGCTGCTTGACGAATGCTTCAACGGGGTTAGCCGATTGCGGCAACTGGGCTGTATCGGCCTCATGGGCGGTGCCCAGTGCCGCCACCTCAGGGGTCTATTTTGCAAACCTTGTGCGGCTGGATACCGGTGAAACAGGCGCGCTTGTTTTTATCGTGCGCAATGACTCCAGCCATTCGGACATACTGGTGCAGACCTGCGATCTCACCTGGCACGCCTACAGCGATTATGGTGGCAGCAGTCTCTATACGGGACCGACCACTCGCGCCTTCAAAGTTAGTTACAACCGGCCGTTCAACGTGCCGAACTCCTCCACGTGGCTTTTCAGCGCTGAGTATCCCATGTGGCGCTGGCTCGAAGCGAACGGCTACGACGTAAGCTATTTTGCCGGTGTAGATACGGATCGTAACGGCGCGCTGATCAAGCAGCACAAAATCTTTATGTCGGTCGGGCATGACGAATATTGGTCGGGCGGACAACGCGCTAACGTAGAAGCCGCCCGTGCGGCTGGCGTCAATCTTGCATTCTTCAGCGGCAACGAGATCTTCTGGAAGACCCGCTGGGAACCAAGCATTGATGGGGCAAATACGGCTTACCGAACGCTGGTCTGCTACAAGGAAACCCTCGCCAATATGGTAATTGATCCCCAGGATCCCCCCACTTGGACAGGCATATGGCGCGACCCGCGCTTCAGTCCGCCCGCTGACGGGAATCGCCCGGAAAACTCATTGAGCGGCACTCTCTTCTGGGTGGACGCGCCTCGAACCGATCCAATCTATGTGCCCCAGGCTGACGGCAGAATGCGCTTCTGGCGCAATACCAGCATTGCATCACTTGCGCCGGGTCAAGTCGCGACCCTCCCAACGGGGACTCTTGGCTACGAGTGGGACGTGGACGCCGACAATGGATTCCGCCCAGCCGGACTTGTACTCCTCTCGACGACCACTTTGACGGTCCCGACCTGCATCGTTGGCTACACCATCGGTACTTGCACTGCCACGCATCACCTGACGTTCTACCGCGCTTCGAGCGGAGCCCTTGTTTTCGGCGCTGGCACGGTGCAATGGTCCTGGGGACTGGACGCTACACACGCTAATGCTGGCACGCCAACGGATCCCAACATGCAGCAGGCAACCGTGAATCTTCTTGCAGACATGGGAGTTCAGCCGGCAACGCTGCAAAGTGGTGTCGTTCTAGCCATTCCTTCCACGGACACTACTCCACCTAGATCGACCATCGTCTCACCTGCTCCCGGGACCATAATAAGCGCGGGTTCTCCAGTAACCATCTCTGGCACTGCAGTCGACTTCGGGGGCGGCGTCGTGGGCGCAGTTGAGGTCTCACCGGATGGAGGGAAAACCTGGCACCCCGCTGTGGGTCGAGAGAATTGGAACTACACACTCGTGCCCACTAATTCCGGGCCTCTCACCATCCAGAGCCGGGCGGTAGATGACAGCGGCAATCTGGAAGTTCCCGGGCCAGGTAGTACAGTCACCGCAGTTCCGCAAACTTGTCCATGCACGATTTGGCCGAACACTGCGGCACCGACAACCGACGATGCTGGGTCCAACTCGCCACTGGAACTCGGGGTGCAGTTCCGGTCGGACAGCAGCGGCTACATCACCGGCGTTCGCTTTTACAAAAGTGCCGCCAACACCGGCACGCATATAGGCAATTTGTGGAACGGCTTAGGCACGCTCCTTGCGACTGCTACCTTCACTGGGGAGAGCGCTTCGGGCTGGCAGCAAGTGAATTTCTCAAATCCCGTAGCTATCACTGCGAACACCGCGTATGTGGCCTCCTACCACACCAACGTGGGGCACTTCAGTGACGATCTGAATTACTTTGTGGCTTCTGGCGTGGACAACGCCCCACTCCATGCCCTTGCAAATGGCGGCGGAGGTGCGAACGGCGTGTACGCGTTCGGCAGCACCAGCGTTTTCCCTGCGAATGGCTACAATTCCTCGAACTTTTGGGTCGATGTGGTCTTTAACTCCAATTTCGGCGGGAGTTTTCCCCTCTCAGTTAGCACGACCTCTCTCCCGAACGCCACGCAGTCCGTAGCGTATACCCAGAGCCTCGCGGCCGTCGGTGGCGCCGCCCCGTATAGTTGGTCGCTGCTTTCAGGCACTCTGCCGTCCGGTTTGACTCTGTCCACTGGCGGTCAGATCTCTGGCACGCCGCCCATTTTGGGGACCAGCAACTTCACCGTGCAGGTGACCGATTCGAGTGCGCCTGCGCAAACTGCCACTCAGGCATTGAGCATCACCGTTGTCGGGCCAACAGGCTCACAGAGCAATGCAGAACTGAATGGCGACTACGCATTCACTTTCAACGGGATCGCGGGTAGCGGTGTTGGGTCATCTATTTTTGCCGCTGTGGGAAGATTCACGGCGGACGGGGCCGGCAATCTCACCAACGGCGAACTGGACACCAACACCGTAAGTGGCGGGGGGGCCGCTCAATCCTTCACCGGGACGTATTCGATCGGCGCCGACAATCGCGGTGTAATGACT
>DATMOO010000259.1:0-5490 GCA_035568275.1 Candidatus Sulfotelmatobacter sp. | reverse complement strand
AATAATGCACGTGAAGGGCCCGATTGCACGCACCGTCCAGGATCTTCGCCTCAGTCTAGCCGCCATGTCGGGTGCCGATCCACGAGATCCCTGGTCGGTACCGGCGCCTCTGGAAGGCCCACCCATGCCGCTGCGTGCCGCACTGTGCGTGCGACCGGGAGGGATGCGGGTTGCCCAAGAAGTCGAAGCAGAAGTTCAGGATGCCGGACGTCGCCTTGCCGACGCAGGATGGACTGTGGAGGAAATTGCGGATACGCCGCCGTTGAATGAGGCGGCTGAAGTTAACGAATGGCTGTGGCTCGGTGACGGTTTCCCGGAGCTTGCGGATGCCGTAGAGCGCGACGGCGATTCAGGCGCTATGGCGCTAATTGCGAACCTCAAACCTCGTGCCAAAACGTTTCCCGCGGACGTGGTAGCGCGTGCACTCGTCCAGCGCGCCACGGTGACGCGTCAGTGGCAGGGGTTCCTGGCCAAGTATGCGGTGCTGTTGGTTCCGGTTTCAGGCGAGCTGCCCTTTCCGGACAAACTCGACCTGCAAGGTGAGGCGGGGTTTCAACGCGTGTGGGACGCACAGTTACTGATGCGAGCGCTCCCAACGCTGGGCCTGCCGGGTCTGACAGTTTCCACTGGGCTAGTGGGCAAGAGTCCGGTCGGCGTGCAGATCATTGCGGGCCGCTATCGCGAGGATCTGTGTCTGCGCGCCGGTGAGGCGATCGAGGCTCGAGGAACGCCGCCCGCTCCCATAGATCCACTCAACTGACACCGGGATCTGACGAATTCAGGAAGTTTCTCGCGGGTTGTGATCGCCGCATGCGGTAAGACTAGGCACCCGAACCACAAGATTTGCAAAGGCTTGACCTGATGAGGCATGGTCGAGGTTCCATGATCAATGACCGCTCCAGCTTTTCCACCGTGGCAAGAACAGTGAACCGCTGCCAAGCTCAGTGCCGATTCTTGGGGTCCATTGGGTAGCGGAAGCGTGCCGCCACGGTCGAGAAGACAGGGGTGAAGCGTCTGATAGCTCGTTGATACGGTGAATCGGCGCCATAGCGGATAATGTGAGTTGCACTTCCGTGATGGCGGCAGGAGCCAATGAGTCCTCGATTAGAGGGCCTCGCGCTGCAATTTCAGTCTGCGGAGTAACTGAGCGTTGACGGCTACGATGATGGTGGACGAATTCATCGCAACTGCTCCGACACTCATCGGGATTTCAAAACCCCACCGGACGAGCAGACCTGCTGCGACCGGGATAGCGACTATGTTATAAGCGGTTGCCCAAACGAGATTTTGAATCATTTTTCTGTAAGTAGCGCGAGATAATTTGATTGCTCCGACGACGTCGCGAGGGTCGCTTCGCACGAGCACGATCCCCGCAGACTCGATTGCCACATCGGTTCCCGCACCTATTGCGATTCCTACATCTGCAGTCGCCATCGCTGGTGCGTCGTTCACCCCATCGCCAACCATCGCGACCTTTTTGCCGCCAGCCTGAAAGCGTTTCACAGCCGAAGCCTTGTCAGCGGGTAGAACCTCCGCCGTAACCTCATCAACACCGATGCGCCGGCCAACGGAGTTGGCAACCATCTGGGAATCTCCGGTGATTATAGCGACTCGGATACCAAGACGGTGAAGTTCGGTGACGGCTTCCCTGGATTCGGGCCGAATCTCATCTTCGACGGCGAAAGCACCGAGTAGTCGGCCTTCAGCAACCGCATAGAGAACCGTCTTCCCATCTGATGCCCATGCGGTTGTCAGTTTTTCAATCTCTGGCCTTATGGTCACCTCGCCTTCAGTCAACAAGCGGGGTCCGCCGATTGCGACACTCTTGCCTTCCACCAACGCCTTGGCTCCTCGTCCAGGCAGTGCCTCAAAATTCGTGGCCGATAATCGGGTCACGTTTCGGCGCTTGGCCCCGGCGACGATTGCTTTAGCGACGGGGTGTTCAGAGTTAAATTCAACAGCGGCAGCATGCGCAATCAAATCATCCTCGCTAACGCCAGGTGCTGCCACCATGTTTGAAACGGCTGGAGAACCGCGCGTCAGAGTTCCGGTTTTATCGAAGATGACTATGTCTAGATTGCGCGCACGTTCGAGTGCGAGTCTGTCCTTAACAAGGAGCCCGTTTTGAGCGCCTAGCGATGTCGAAATTGCCATTACGAGCGGAATCGCCAGTCCAAGGGCATGGGGACAAGCAATAATGAGGACCGTTGCCGTTCTGATCATGGCGTGTTCTTTCTCGCCTGAGATCGACCAGTAAATAAAAGTGATAGCTCCTGCGGCGACCGCCACATAAAAGAGTATCGCGGCTGCACGGTCGGCAAGAGCTTGCGTGCGAGAGCCGGAAGCCTCGGCGGCGGCGACGAGCCGCATGATTCCGGAAAGAGCGGTCTGGTCCCCGACTGCGGTAATCCTGACGCGAAGGCTTCCGCGACTGCCAACTGCTCCAGCAATTACCTTGGAACCCGCTCCCTTCGTTACCGTTTTGGACTCGCCGGTAATCAGGGACTCGTCAACATCGGCTGTGCCCTCAACGACGGTCCCATCTGCCGGAATGCGGTCACCTGGCCGCACAAGAACAATGTCGTCAACACCCAACTCAGAGAGTGGAATAGACTCGGTCTCGTCGCCCTTGACGCGTTCAGCTGTATCCGGAAGAAGGGCCGCCAGTGCATCCAGCGCGCCGCGAGCCTGGGAAATGGCCCGCATTTCAAGCCAGTGGCCGAGGAGCATGACCGTAATCAGTGATGTGAGTTCCCACCAAACGTCAAGCTCGAACAGGCCGAATGTCGCAGCGAGGGAAGTTCCAAACGCAGCTATGATTCCCAAGCTGATGAGAGTCATCATGCCGGGTTTGTGTTCGGTAAGTTCGCTCCATGCTCCGCGTATGAAAACGAGGCCGCCGTAAATGAAAACGATTGTTCCAAGGACGGGCGGAAGAAACTTTGAGCCGGCGAAGGCAGGTGCAGTGTAGCCGAGCCAGTGTTGAACGTCGGGTGACCAAAACACGACGGGAATCGTGAGAGCAAGACTCAGCCAAAATTTATCGCGAAACATGGCGACTGAGTGTCCGGCGTGACGGTCGTGGCTGGCGTGAATATCGGACACACTGTGGCCCATGTCTGGTTCGTTGATCTGCTGGTGGTTGTGCTGCGTCATGTGATTCATTTTGAGTCCAAGTGCCCCACACAGCAGCTCTACAGCCAGAATGGCCGCCCGGCGCCAACCTCATAGGTACCCGCGGCGACATTGCCTTCGGATTCTGTATGACCGGGAGCGATGGAGTTGACGCATATCTTGCACAGCGCCAGTTCGAGCGCCAATCCCCTGTTCAGCGTTTCGATGGCGAAGCAAAGCGGTTTGCCGCACGTTCTTAGGCTGTGGCCGTTAATCCCGCTGCTTCCTTTATATATTCCGGCTTGTAAACGTGCTTGCGGATGAACGCAATCATGTCAGTGGGACGCGAGACCGTCGCCAAGCCGGACTCGAACACGAGTTTAGCAACTCGCGCGGCTGTCTGGATCTCGGACTCGAGAATATTCGACTGCAATGGATACAAGAGGCCCTGTTTGAGCAATTCGGACGGCACCTGATCGGCAACCGCCTGCCCAGCCTCGATGAACATCTCGTCTGTGACGCGCTTTGCCTGCGTCGCGAAGATCGCCATACCGATTGCCGGGAAGATGTAGAAGTTGTTTGCCTGTCCCGGCAGGAATGTTTGGCCGTTGTAGTGGACCGGAGGGAACTGGACGCCGGCTGCGTAGATCGCTTTGCCCTTGGACCAAGTGTAGGCTTGCTCGGGCGTGCATTCGGCGTGCTCGGTCGGGTTCGACAGTGCGAGGATTATAGGACGTTCGTTAATCCTGGCCATCGCCTCAATAACTTTCCGATTGAAGGCTCCTCCGATGGTGCTGACGCCGATGATTGTCGTCGGCTTGATGCTTTCGATCGCAGTGACGAAGTCCCGCGTCGGTGCGTGCTGGTGCGCGTATGGCAACTGGAAATCGAAGAGATCCTTGCGAGTGGATTCGAGCAAGCCGTTGATATCGAACATGTAGACGCGGGACTGCGCTTCCTTGAGGGTCACGCCTTGTGCGACTAGCACGGAGCAGAGCAAGTCGGCAAGGCCAATGCCCGCAGAGCCGGCACCGAGGAACAGGTACTTTTCATCTTTCAGTTTTGTGCCCTTGATCTTAGTTGCGTTGATCATTCCAGCTAGAGTGATTCCCGCCGTACCTTGTACATCGTCGTTGTAGACGCAGTACTTGTCGCGATACCGCTTGAGCAGGTGCACGGCATCCTTGCCTGTCCAATCTTCGAAGTGAATGCAACACTTCGGGAACACTTCTTGGACCGCTTCGACGAACTCGTCGACAAACGAAAACAATTCTTCAGTGGATGGCCGAGTCTTCCGCATTCCCAGATACAAAGGATCGTGCAGGTACTGCTCGTTGGTGGTGCCGGCGTCGAGGTACATGGGAAGCAGGAACTGGGGGGGCACTCCGGCGCAGGCAGTGTAGAGCTGCAGCTTGCCGATTGGAATGCCCGCACCGTTTGCGCCGAGGTCACCAAGACCCAGGATCCGGCCCCCATCCGTGACGCAAATGAACCGAACGTCCTTTTGCGGCCAATTTTTCAGAATCTCTTTCACTCTGCCGCGCCGCGTGATCGAGAGATACATGCCACGCGCCTGCCGGTAGATGTGGCCGAACTTCAGGCATGCCTCGCCGATTGTAGGGTCGTAGACAATCGGGAGAAAGCGAGCCGGGTCTGACATGACGGTGCGATAAAAGAGCGTTTCGTTGTGGTCGAGCAGATTAGTGAGATAGATGTAGCGTTCCAGATCGGTGGGCTTTTCTGCGAGCTGCAAATTCACGCGTTGCAATTGGAGATCCTCGGACTCCATTACGTCGGGTAATAGGCCAACAAGACCGAGTGCGTGCTTTTCGGCCTCGGTGAAGGCTGTCGATTTGTTGAGCGATGGATTGCGGAGCAATTCGATTCCGTGCTTGGCAGCGCTACTCATGTTGCTTACCTCCCTTTCGTTTTTACATTTAGGCATGCCAGCGTCTTCCTTTGTGGCGTTTCATCACTGCAGGCCGGCTAGTACATCGAGGGCATTCCCTTGTTCCTCATCTAGCAGCAGCAGCAGCACCGGTTGTCACATAGGGTGTGACCATTTTTTTCGGGTCAACGATGCGATCGAACTCGGTCTCGGTCACAAAGCCAAGCTTCAGTGTGGCTTGCTTCAGCGTGAGGTCGTTGTCCATCGCGTAGTGCGCAATTCTTGAAGCCTTGTCGTAGCCAATGACCGGTGAGAGCGCTGTCACAAGCATCAGCGAACGCTCGACGTATTCCTTGATCTTCTTCAAATTGGGCTTTGTCCCCTCGACCAGGAAGATGCGGAAGTTGGTGCAGCTGTCGGTCATCAGCGCGATTGAGTGTGTAACGTTATGGATGATCAGAGGCTTGTAGACATTCATCTCGAGGTAA
>DATMOO010000258.1:0-8744 GCA_035568275.1 Candidatus Sulfotelmatobacter sp. | reverse complement strand
GCTGAGGCTATCTCGTCTATGTCGAGCGTTGATGTGTTACTCGCCAGGATCGCGCCTGGCCGGCACACGCGATCCAACTGGCCGAAGACTTCTTTCTTGAGCGCCATGCCCTCGAACACGGCCTCGACGACCATATCGACCCTGCCGAAATCGTCGTAGCTGAGCGTCGGCTTGATGAGTTGCAGGCGTTCATCCACGAATTGCTGCGTAAGCCGGCCGCGTTTAACCGAACTCTGATAGTTCTTCTGGATGGTGGCCAGTCCGCGATGAAGAGCCGGCTCGTCGGCTTCCTTCAGCAACACGGGAAATCCGGCGTTGGCAAATACGATGGCAATTCCACCGCCCATCGTTCCGGCACCGACTACCGCCACCGAGTTCACCGGGATGATCACGGTTTCTTTCGGAATGTCCGCGACCTTGGCTACTTCACGCTCGCCGAAGAACGCATGAATGAGGGCCTTGGATTGATCGGAAAAAAGGCAGTCGTCGAACAGTTTTCGTTCCAGCTGGCATCCTTCTTCAAAAGACAGTCTCGTGGCGGCTTCGACCGCATCGATGGCCGCCAGCGGCGACATCATGCCACGTTGTTTGGTGTGAGCCTTTTCGCGCGCGGCAGCGAAGACCGATGCGTTCTGCCCGGGAACGCCGAGTTTATCTTTTTCGTTCCGCTCGCGAGTTTTGCGCAGTGGTTTCGCAGCGATGTCGCGGGAGAAAGCTATGGCGCCCGGCAACAGGTCGCCTTCGATCAGATGATCGACGAGGCCGAGTTTCAGCGCTTCCTGAGCGGTAATCGGATTGCCTTCTGCGCACATCTCGACGGCCTTGGCGACGCCCACCAGCCGAGGCAATCGCTGGGTGCCACCTGCGCCGGGAATAATGCCTAGCTTCACTTCGGGCTGACCCAGCTGCGCATTCGGAACCGCCACACGATAGTGGCCGGCCATCGCCAGTTCCAAACCGCCGCCAAAGGCAGAGCCATGGATGGCCACCACCACCGGTTTTCGCACATCTTCTATCTGAAGCAGGAGGGGGAGCAGGCCCGCGCCTCGCTGCGTCTTGCCGGATGTGATCTTGCCGAATTCCTTTATGTCCGCGCCGGCGACGAACGTACGGCCGCCACCAATCAGCACCACAGCCTTGACGCCATCGTCATGGCCCACCTGCGCAATAGTTTGTGCAATCGCCTTCGCGACCCCAGGGCTCAAAGCATTCACTGGCGGGTTATTGATGGTGATGATCGCGACATCTTTATCTCTGGTGAGTTGAACTAGATCGTCCATGGCACTGAACTCTCTCTCAGCATCTTCAAAGGTTCACTTGCGCGCCGTAAATTCGTGCGCGTTGCGTTCCTGTTCGCTCCAATACTTTTTGCGCAATCCTTTTTTCAGAATTTTCCCGGTAGCAGTCTTGGGCAAGCTCTCCAGGAACTCGATCGACCGTGGGCACTTGAAGTGCGCAATACGAGAGCGGCAGAATTCGAGCAGTTCCGCTTCCGTTGGGTTTGATCCGGGTTTGGCTACCACCAGCCCCTTGGGCACTTCGCCCCATTTTTCGTCTGGGACTGGAATGACGGCAGCCTCGTAAACCGCGGGATGGGCCAGGAGCGCCTTCTCCACTTCGAGAGATGAAATGTTCTCACCGCCGCTGACAATAATGTCTTTCTTGCGATCAGCGATAAGGATGCGTCCATCCTCGCTGATGGTGGCCATGTCTCCAGTATGAAACCAGCCACCGCGCATCGCTTCCGCTGTGGCCGCCGGCTGTTGCCAGTAGCCCTGCATCACACCGTCGGAACGAGCCACAATCTCCCCTATGGTTTTTCCGTCGCGGGCAACATCGTTGTCCTCGAAGTCCACCACCCGAAGCTCCACGCCCGGAATTGCGTACCCGGTCATCGCCCGTGCCACGTAAAGCTCTCCGCCATCGAATTGCTCTCCTGGCTTCAGTTTGGCGGTGGAGAGCACCGGCGCAGTTTCGGTTAGGCCGTATCCGGCAAAGCACGCGCAACCAAGCTTTTCCTCGGTCTCGCGCACCAAGGTTGGAGAAGAAGCCGCTCCTCCGATCGAAATCCACTCCAGACTGCTCAAGTTGTATTTTTGCCGGTCTGGCGAATTCACCAGTGCCGTTGCCATGATCGGCACAAGGCTCAGCGAGTCGACGCGCTCGCGCTGAATCAACTGGAAGACTTCCGCGCAGGTAAAGCGCTGAAGCATGACATGTTTCCCTCCCACGAAGGTGACTGAATGGGCAGTTCCCCAACCATTGGCATGAAACAGTGGGATGGTATGCAGATTTACGCTATCCGGCTTGGTTATGAAAGTCACAATAACCGAGAGAGCGTGGAGATAAATATTTCGGTGGGTCAGCATCACTCCCTTGGGGTCGGCGCTGGTGCCGCTGGTATAGAACAGTTCAGCCAGGGAGTTTTCGTCGAAGTCCATCACATCCGCCCGGTAAGGCGTCGCCGCCGCCAGAATGTCTTCATAATTTCTTGGCGAGAGCCAGGCTCCCTGCGGTGCAGCGTCAAGCATGAAGAAAGTCTGCACCGTTGATACGCTTTGCCGAAAAGAATCCACGACCTCAGCGAACTCTTTTTCCAGGAAGAGCACTTTCACCCCGGCGTCATTCAGAATGTAGGCCAGTTCCCGAGGAGCAAGCCGGAAGTTCAACGGGAGCAACACCGCGCCGGCTTCCAGAACGCCGTAATACGCTTCGAGGAGCCGATGGCAATTCAGGCTGAGAAATGCAACCCGGTCGCCCGCTTTCACCCCCGCTTCGCGCAGAGCACCGGCGAGACGGCTGGCGCGTTCAGCGAACTGCGCGTAAGTGAAACGACGGTCTCCACAAACAATGGCCGTCTTGCCACTGTACTGCTGCTCGGCGTAACGCAAGAAGCGAATCGGGGTGAGGGGGATGTTCATGATGACGGGTTCACCAGGCCGACTGACCTCCATCCACCACCAGCACGTGACCGGTGACATAGTTCGAGGCGGCAGAAGCGAGAAACACAGCAGCTCCTTTCAAGTCATGTTCGTTGCCGAAACGCCGCAACGGGATGTGGGAGAGAAAAAGCTCCTCATGGTGCTCCAGGACGCGGTTCGACATGTGTGTGGGAAACCAGCCAGGAGCAATTGCATTTACCTGAATGTTGTGACTCGCCCATTTGCAGGCCAGGTCTTTGGTAAAACTGACGACTCCACCCTTGCTGGCGTGATAGCCAATGGCTGGAAGTTCTGCCGGCGCGCCACCCAGTCCAGCCACTGACGCAATATTAATGATTTTTCCCGCGCTGTTCCTGCCCGCGCTGTTCTCACCCCTGCCTTGGCGGATCATGACTTTGCCGACCGCCTGGGCGCACAGAAAAGTTCCGGTCAGGTTCGTCTCGATGACCTTGTTCCAATCCTCGAGCCGCATCTCCTCGACGGGAGCGCCCCAGGATATTCCTGCGTTATTGATGAGTACATCGATTCGCCCGAACATGGAGAGGGTCGCTTCCACCATCTCCTGAATACTGTCCGGGTTCTTGACATCGCAGCCAAGCGCAATGGCTTTGACGCCGAGTTGCTGCAATTCTTCGGCGGCCTGATGGCAGCGTTCCTCCTTGCGAGCGCATAACACCAGGTCGGCGCCCATTTCCGCCAGACCCTCGGCCATTTGGCGGCCCAGTCCGATTGACCCTCCGGTGACGATTGCAACGCGTCCGGTTAGATCGAAAAGCTGCTTCACATTCACGGTGGAAACCTGCGTGACGTTGGCGGCCTCCTTTAACATGAAACCTTCTCCTTCTCCGACCCGGCATCGCTTCCCGCATTTCCGGCCTGCTCGTTAAGAAATTGCAGAATAGCGTGGTGTGAAACTTCTGTCTGATCAGTTAAGAAGAGATGGCTGGCATGCGGAATCATCACGAGCTTCGCGCCTGGAATGCGTTCTGCGATTAATTTGGCATTGCCCGGCGGCACCAGCCGGTCCGCCTCGCCGTGGATCACGAGTGTAGGAGCGACGATCTGGTTGATCCGGCTGTAGGACTCCCAGCCGAGAATTCCCTGCAACTGCGCCGCGTAGCCCGCGGGGCTCGGAAACCATGGCCTGCGAATCGCCAAGTCTTCATCAATCCGTGCACGCGCAGTCGTCGGATCGTAGATAAACGGTACAGCCGCTTCGGCCGCTTGCTCTGGACTCATCTTCTCCCGCCTCATCAGCATCTGAATCGCTTCCGGTTCGGCGCGCACTGCGGCGGGCCCGCCCACCGCCGTGCAGCCCAGAATCAGCGACTGCACTCGCTTCGGGTATTGCAGCGCAAACTCCTGCGCAACCATGCCACCCATGGAGACGCCGAATACATGCGCACTTTCGATGCCGGCGGCATCCAGAACCGCAGCGGCATCGGACGCCATCAGCGCAATGGGATACGGTCCCGGGGGCACATCGCTCTGCCCTATGCCACGGTTGTCGAGAGCCAGGGTCCGGTACCGCGACGCCAAAAGAGGCCGCGTCCGGTACCACATTTGGGATGGGTAAGCCAGTCCCATGATGAGCAAAACCGCCTCACCCTGGCCTTGCTCATCCCAATAAATCTTGGCTCCCTGATTCTCCACGAACGCCATCGGTGCTCCCGGTCAGAATGTCAGCCGCAGGCCGAGTTGGATCTGGCGCTTCGGAAAGGCGGAAGTGAAAGTCAGCGGCACGCTAGGCGTAGCCGTCCCGCCACCCGCAAGGGCGGTGCCCGGTCGAACTCCATGCACGTTGAACGTCGTGAACCCCGGGATCAAGCCAAAAACAGGGCCTACTTCGTTGTTTACGCTGGCAAAATTTGTCCGGTTTGCCAGGTTGAAACCTTCTGCGGTGATTTGCAGGTTAGCCCTCTCGCCTAGTTTGTGCCGCCAGGTCAGGCGCATGTCGAAGTCGACATAGTGGGGGCCCAGACCTGTGTCGCGCGGCGCTCCGATGGGACGTTCGTTGGTGGTGTGATTGTCGCCGTTCACCTCGCCTCCCGCCAGCAAGTTGAAAGGGTGTCCGCTGTGGTACGAAAAAATCGGAGCCAGCTGAAAACCCGACAAGATACTCTGTTTCCAGGGGCTGTCGAATACTCCGGCGATTACCACTTTGTGCCGCTCGTCAAACTCGGAGAGCGCCCGATCTAGATTGAGGTTCGTCGGATCCTGAGGTCCGTAGTCGGAGTTGAAATCCGTGGACGTGTCAAAGGCTTTGCTATAGGTGTAATTCCCGAATAACGTGAAGTGATCGCTGAAGCGTTTCTTGACTTCTACGATGCCGCCCTCGTAAAGGGCGTATGCCTCAGAGCTATATTGGTTGTTCTGCACCACTAGCGCGTTCACGACGCAGGGATTGGGAACACCGGGAGGGGTTGCACAGGGCAGTCCCTCAGTGCCTCCCAGCGGATCGGCCGCCCCGGTATTCCAGTTGCGATAGGAAACCTTCTGGCCATTGGCCAGGGTTATCGTGCTAAACGGAGCCGGCAGCAGATTGGTATCGATGGCGACCGGGAGTCTCTGCGTGTGGGAATAGATAGCGCTCAGAGAAATTGAGAACCCAGGTCCGATCTCGCGTTCAATTCCAAGCGAAGCTTGTTGCGCGATGGGGGTGCGATAGCCCGGCTGGTTCACGAAAACCACCTGCAGCGGACCGACGGGACCGCTATTCGTAACGTTGATTCCGAACTGGGCCACCGCAGCCGGCGTGATGCAGGCATCGTTTCCTGCGGCTGGAGTCGTGCACCCAATCAAGTTGTTCGGCGCTCCCCCGTTAAAGAGGGTCGGGAAAATCACCTCCGGGCCTTTTAAACCTAAAGCCGGAACCCCGCCGAGCGGGTCTACATAAATGGAAATTTCCCGGTTGCATGGGCTAGCGTTGGTACCCTGGATTATCGGAGTCCCGAACTGGGAGAACCCGCAGATTGCGCCCAGGTTTGCGACCTGGCTGGCTCCCGGCTGGTTCTCGACCGCAGTCTTGTTGCCGTTCACAACTCCCAGGCTCAAGTCGACGTCGGGAATTTGGACGTCCACCGGTCCGTAAAAGATTCCGTACCCGCCCCGGATCACCGTCTTGTGATTCTTGAAGGGATCCCATGCAAAAGAAACCCGAGGGGCAAAATTCTTCTTATACGTGGTTAAAGGCGCGAATTGCGTGTCCAGTGTATAGCGGAGGCCGTAGTCCAGAGTGAAGCTTGGTGTAATTTTCCAGGAGTCCTGGGCGTAGAGTTCTGTTAGCGGCCGGGTGTAATACGGGTAGGTAGGATTTCCGAACCCCTGTTGGTAAACCTGTGGCAGCCCGAACGATGCCGATTGCAACGGATTGATGCCGGCGCCTGATGCGATCGTTCCTCCCGCGCAGGGGTTCGGGTTTGATGGCGGCGGGGTGGGAGCCAGGCACGGACTGATCAAAAATCCCGGCAGAGATCCGAACACAAAGCGACCTGGGAAAAAGGTGTGCGATTCGGTGTGATTGCCGCGGAGTAGTTCGGAACCGCCAAACTTAAAGGTGTGATGGCCTCTGATGACAGTGAAATTGTCCGCGAATTCGTACCGGCGCAGGATGGTGATGTTGGGCAGGAAAATGTTCGTTCCCAAATTATTGATGAAACTGGGAATCTGAAGCCCCACTTGTCCCGGCTCGTTCGGAATCACGTTAAAGCTGTTGTAATCCCACTGTATGCGGGCCTCGTTCTGTGTTGACGGATTGATCTGGCGGTACCAGGTGGCTTGCAGATTATTATCGTAGGTGTGGATCGAACTTCCGGCCGAAAAAGCTGTCAGAGACTGCACATCGGGCGACTGCTCCACATCGTGCCCGTACCTGTAGCTAATAGAAAGCTCGTTGTTCACATTAAAGCGGTGATCCAAGCGTCCCGATGCCAGGTATTCCCGCGTGTCGTATGGAAAGACTCCACCTTGAGTTTCAAACTGGTTTACCAGGAAACCATTCACCGCGGCCTGGCCCGGCGACACGAATGGGTTCGAACCAGGACTCGGGTTTACCGCCAGGACGCTCTGGAGAGCAAAAGCGCAAACAGCAGGCGACAGGGTTACGCCCGGGAAGCAAGTCACGCTCGACGCCGATGAAGTCGCTAGCGTGGTGACAACTGCCTGTTGCGCAAACCTCGGATCACTCTGCCCAAAGGGGTTCGCGGTTGCCGCCGCGGCGGGTCCGGCGAAGATCGAACTGTCCGTCAAAAGGGGAACTGAATTCTGTGAATTCTGCCGCAGGCCTTCGAACGAAGCAAACAGGAAGGTTTTGTCTTTCTGGATGGGGAAGCCGATGGCGCCGCCGTACTGCTGGCGGCTGAGCGAATTCTTAATCGGATGGGCCACAGAAGTGGTGTTGAAATTAGAGAAGGTCGGGTCCGTCGCCAGGGCCGAGTTGAAGGCAAATGGGTCGCGGGCGTCCATCGCATCGTTGCGGAAAAAACCATACAGACTGCCATGCGCATTGTTGGTGCCTGACTTGGTCACAATGTTGATGGAAGCACCGGTGGCCGAACCCAGTTCCGCGGCGTAATTGCTGCGATTGATCTGGAATTCCTGTACGGCGTCCTGGCTTACGGTCAGACGCTGCCCTCCACTGTCGCCTGAGGTCTCGCCACCGTCCACCGTGACGCTATTTCCTCTTCCATTACTGCCGTAGAACGACAGGCCGCTGGTCGGGGTTTGCTTGACTCTGAAATCCTGGTCCCCCGCCAGCCGGGTGGCATCAGAGACGCCAGGCGCGAGCAACGTAAATGTCAGGTAATCCCGCCGGTCAATGGGCAGGTCGGCGATGTACTGTTGCGAAATTCTGTCCGCCTGGCTGCCTCGTTCTGTTTCCACCACGGGCGGCTGGTCCGTGACCTCGACAACCGTCGCGACCTGCGACGGTTTCAGCTTGAAATCGGAGATGACCGTCTGCCCGATGGCGACCGTGACGCTTTTTCTAATCTCCGTGGCGAAGCCCGGCCGTTCCACACTGACGTCGTAAGTGGCCGGAGACAGCCCAGCTGCTCTGAACTGACCGGTACCATTCGTCATTGCCGTGCGCTTCAGACCGGTCTGGTTATCGATCACATTGACCGTAACGCCGGGCAAAACGGCGCCGGAAGGGTCCCTTACAGTTCCGGTGATCTCTCCCGATGAGCCGACGCCCTGCGCATGAACCACACTGGCTGCCAACAGCAAGCACACAAACGTACATGCGAGTGACTTCATAGGATTCTCCTTACGGAAGTATCTGCACATCGGCGCATTGGTTCTGCCTATTCCCCAACGCGGCGCAACTCCCCAAAGCCCTGCCAGATGCGGGCGCCAACCTAAAAGCCGTCAATGCTGATCCAGCTGCCTGTTTCGCTATCGATCAAAAATTCAAATCGTGCCTAACGAAACCGCAGATTGTGAGAGTAAGTATCACATAAGAGTCACTAACGTCAAGAAAGGAAACGTCGACATTTCCATGGCGGTATGGGGCGCATGTTATCGCGCGCCCCAACACTTCAATGGCGGCAGGGGCGATAGCTGTTCGGAAATGGCGATGGTGCGCGGGACGAACTCCGACCTCGTCGGATTCCCGCCGCCAGCCCTTATGGAGTCAGGACGATTCGGCCGGAGACTTCGCCCTTGCGCAACAGATCCAGTGCCTCGTTGGCTTCCGCAAGCGGCCGCTTAACCACATGGCAGCGTATCTTCCCGGCGCCAGCCGTAGCGAGTACTTCCCGCATTTCTTGCCGAGTACCAACCGTTGATGCATGGATCCGGACT
>DATMOO010000257.1:0-71097 GCA_035568275.1 Candidatus Sulfotelmatobacter sp. | reverse complement strand
TAATCGCTTACTCATTGAGCTTGCCTTGGCGGGCAAGTCATCTTTAATCCCGGTCCGTCTATTTTAACGCGCGCGCTTGGGTTTCAGGTTCAGCGTACGAATCAGGCGGAACAAGTGGTTGGCGTGCACTCCAAGGATTTTGGCTGCTTCGGTGTAGTTGCCATTGGCCTGCTCAATGGCCCGCTCGATCAGCACCTTCTTCGCCTCGCGAATGCCCTCGGCCAGTGCATTCACGGGCTGCCCTGACGCGGCAGTTTCCTCCAAAATCGAGTCCGGCAGATCCTCGGCGAGGATTACTTCCGTCGAGCCCAGCACTACCGCCCGCTCGATGGCGTTCTCCAGTTCGCGCACGTTGCCGGGCCAGTCATAGCGCGCGAGGCAGGATTGAGCCTCCGGGGCGATGCCGGCCACCCGGCGTTTCACTTTCTCGCCGTGCTGTGCCGCGAAAAATGCGGCCAGCAGCGGAATATCCTCTCGCCGCTCCCGCAGAGCGGGCATCTGGAGCGACACGACGTTCAGGCGGTAGTAGAGATCCGAGCGGAATGTTCCGGTGCGCGATGCCTCTTTCAGGTCGCGATTCGTCGCAGCGATCAGCCGCACATCGAGTTTGATGGGGCGTGTACCGCCGACGCGCTCGAATTCCCGCTCCTGCAACACACGCAGGAGTTTGGCCTGCATGGGAAGCGCGAGTTCCCCGATTTCATCCAGGAAAATGGTCCCGCCTTCCGCAACTTCCAACTTCCCTTTCTTTTGAGCAACCGCGCCGGTAAATGCTCCTCGTTCGTGTCCGAACAGTTCGCTTTCGAGCAGAGTTTCCGTGATCGCCGCGCAGTTGATGGCGACAAACGGTTTGTCGACCCTGGCACTGTTCATGTGAACGGCTCGGGCGACCAGTTCTTTTCCGGTTCCGCTCTCTCCCGAGATGAGCACCGTCGAATCCCGCCCGGCAACCCGGGAAACGAATTCGTAGACTTCGCGCATGGCCTTGCTCTCGCCAACCATGCTGTGATGAATATTCAGTTCCTCGTGCAGGCGGCGGTTCTCGCCGTCAAGCCTCTCCAGGTGCCGGGCATTTTCGATGGCGAGCGCGGTGATGTTGCCGAGAGTCGTTGCCACCTGCAGAAGATCGGAGTCGAAACGCGAGCCCGGAGAACTGGCTTCGAGGTACATCACTCCAAGCACCTTACCTCGCACTTCAAGAGGCACTGCCAGCACCGAGTGCACCCGACGCTCGAGCAGGCTTTCCGCCTCGCGGTAAGAGTCGTCACTCTGGACGTCGCTCGAAAGCACAGCAAGGCTTTCCTTGAGAACGCGGTTCAGGATCGTTTGGCTGGCACGAATCAGCTGGTTGGCTCCCAGACGGCGGTCGCGACCCATGATAGAAGAGAATCCGTCGACGCCGTCTTCAGTCAACAGGATAGCGGCTTGATCGGCAGGCACAGCCTCCAGAACGGCTTCCAGTACTTTTTCCTGTAGAGCGGCAAGGCCTCGCACCGAGTTCAAGGTTCGGCTGAAATCCAGCAGCACATTCAGATCGCGGACAGTTCTGGCGGTGGCAGGAAGGGACTCAAGCCGCCGAGGTTGCAGGTAGAGAGCGTCCTCTTTACGCAAGATGACGGTCGCCGCCCCCGGGGCAGGCGTTGCGTCAAGCTGGAAGGAGGCATCGGTGCTGGATTCACCGCCTGGACCCTGGAACACAAGAACGGAGTTGCCTACTCGGATCTGGTCCCCGGGTACTAGAACTCTCTCCCGTATGGGTACTCCGCTGACGAAGGTGTTGTTGCGACTTTCCAGATCCTGCAACCGGAAGGCCTCGGCCTCCTTGCGGATAATGCAGTGTCGACGCGATACCAAGGAGTCAAGGAGGGATATCTCATTCGAGGGATCGCGGCCGATCGAAAGCTCACCCGCAGCCAACGAAAAGACCTTTCCCTTGAGGGGGCCGCTGACGGCCTCCAGCCGTGCGCCGCCAGGAACCGCGGCCTGTTCGCCCGAGTGGCCCATGACGCCATGAGTATACTCGGACGCCCCAGACTTCGCCGTAACCTACCTAACAGAAAGGTTAGGTCCTCACGTTTTTGTTTGGTACTCCCCGTCCAAACCTCAGAAGCTTTCCGAAGAGCAGAAGCGGCAGTGGTGGATTACCCCTTATTTTTCAATGAGCCTCCGGTTGTTGCAGAGAAAAGCTGCCTTGTCAAGGATTTGGAACACTGCTTGCTTTACTAAAGTCACTTGCGACGGTCTGAACCGAGCAAGAATTCCCCAGGTCCCAGAGGAGCAAGACAATGACGGTAAAAATGAATGCAAAGCTGGTAGCGAAAATCACGATTCTGACCGCCGTAATGATCGGCACATTCCTGGCAGCGAGCGTTCAACCGGTGCCTTCTGCTGACGGAGGCCCCCTTCTTCTTTGCCCACCGCGAGCAACGAACTGCCAGTCCTCCCTGCCGACGCTACGGAGAGCTAGTTAAGCCGCAGAGTCCAGCGAAACCACCGTCTGGAAAGACGCGAATGAATTTTTTGGGGTCGGCTCCGGTAGGTGCCGACCCTTTTGCTTGTTATGAGAGAACAATCGGACTTAGCGCTTGGAGGAGGCGATGGTAGCCAACAGGCTGTCATCGGCGCCTTTGTCGGTGAGACGCTTCCGGGTGCTGGCGCTCAAGGAGAAATCAACTCCGTAGGTGTTAACGAGGGTCGCCATGCGTTTGCTGGTAATCCCGCCGATAAGTCCGGTTTCCACTTCGCCGACTGAGAAGGGCGATTTGTTCGTTTTTGGCTGTCTCGCGATTGTCGTAGATGGGTCGGAGGCATGCCAGTCTGCTTCCTTGGCAGAGATTGAGCCCTCGGCGAGCATCTCTGAGAGGTGATTTTGGGCAGTCTGCGCGTGCTTGAGATCTTTATCGCTCTGTTTTGCGGCCTTCCTGTACCACTTCGCTGCTTCTGAGGGATCCTTTTCCCTATTAATCCCTTTCTGATAAAAGTACCCCAGTACAACCTGCGCACCTGCATAGCCCTGGAGTGCAGACTTTTTTAGCCACTCCATTCCTTTGGCGGAGTCCTTGGCGACGCCTTTTCCTTCCGAATAGGCATCGGCCAAATCGAATTGCGCTTTGGCATCTCCCGCCTCGGCCTTGTGGCGAAGTGCATCGAATTCGGCCGTCTGAGCCGAAACCAAGGCGGTCGCCAAGGCAAAGGAGGCGACAAGCATCATGAATTTGAGCCGAAGAAGCATGAGTCAAGTATGACGTTCGTTTTACCGAAGCCATTCTCTGCGTTTGCAAGCCCGGTTGGCAAGCTCTTGACATGTGCCGGGTTCTGCTTGAGCATTCTTTTCATTGCGTGCTCGCCAGCCCAAGGCTGGATCTGTCAGCGTGAACCGATGAAATATTGTCCCTCGTGCCACAAAACTTATCCGGGCGACTACAACGTCTGTCCGGCAGATCAAACCGGGCTGCAGAGTAGCCATGAGTTTCAGCCGGGAATGATCATCCGCAATAAATACGAGATCCTCGCGCGGATTGGCATTGGCGGCATGGGAGCTGTCTACAAAGGGCGGCACGTCACGTTCAACGAGTTCTGCGCCATCAAAGTCGTCAATGATTCCATCGCGGGCGATGCGAATTTCCTGCAGCGGTTTCAGACCGAAGCAGTTGTAACCCGAAAACTGCGACATCCGAATGCGGTGCGCGTGGATGACTTCGATTACACAGATGATGGCCGTCCGTTCATCGTCATGGAGTTGGTGGAGGGACGGAATGTCGGAGAAATCCTTCAGGCCGAAGGACCCTTTCGCGTGCCGCGTGCCGTTCGTATCGCCACCCAGGCAGCCCGGGCGCTTGGGGCCGCGCATAAACTTGGGTTCGTTCACCGGGACATCAAGCCGGGCAACATTATTCTCACGACGGACGAACAAGGACAAGAAACCGCCAAGGTCCTCGATTTCGGGATTGCAAAACTTCGCCAAGCTGCAGGAGATGCACAAACCGGAATGACCATGACCGGCATGGTTGTCGGCACGCCGCTGTACATGTCGCCGGAGCAGTTCATGGGGAAGAAAGCGGGCGAAGAGATCGACGGTCGCACTGATCTTTATTCGCTCGGTGTCGTGCTGTATCAGATGGTCACCGCAAGACTCCCTTTTGAGGGCGATACTCTCTACTCGATCATGATGCAGCACATGCAGGGAACGGTCCGTCCGCCGGATGAACTGGTGCCGGAGTTGAACATTCCTCCGGAACTTTCGAAAGTAATTCTGAAGTCGATTGATAAATCTCGCGATTTGCGATTTCAAAATGCCGAGCAATTTATTGCTGCGCTTGACCAGGTGGGAAGCGACACTCCATCCAGCGCGCGCGTTGTTGGCGGTTCGACCGTGGCACCCAACCCGGCAAGCAAGAGTCCGCAGAATGTACAGGGGCCGCCGGCGCCAGTCCGGTCATCGCAAGTCCAGATTCCACCTCCTTCTTCCGGGTCCGTCGTTCTGCAGTCGCCGGACGTCACGCCCGCGCCTTACGTCCCTTCCGCGCCGGCAACCCAGCCACCCTTGCCAAAAAGCGCCGCGCAGCACGTCTTCGTCCAGCAAAGGACATTCAAGGCGAGGAACGTACTGGTGCTGATTGGGCTGTGTCTGGCGCTTGTAGTGATTGCGGGAGTGGGCTACCTCAAGTACCGGATCATCCAGCGCACGCAGATCGAGAACGCCGTGGTGGAAAACCTCAAGAACGCACCGTCGCCCGCCGTGCGGGCTGCACATATTAAGGTGTCTGTGTCCGACACGGGCGAGGTCATCCTCGACGGAGTCGTGCCGAGCATGGCGGATTCGACGACTGCGGCATCTTTGTCAGCCATGGTTGCAGGGGTCACCCGGATCAACAATCGGCTGCAGGTGGTTCCTCCCATAGCTCCACCTCCGAATGGGAATACCGCCGAAAGTTCGGATTCTTTAGTCAATAAAGGAATGGCCTCTCTTGACGTCGGCGATTACGCCACTGCCATCGACTGCTTCACGAAAGCGGCGAATGATCCAAACAACAAAAGCGCCAGGCAATTGCTTGAGACTGCGCGGCGGGCACAGAAGACAGAAGAAGAGTTGCTGAAGAAGCGGCGCTAGTGGACTGTGCGCAGAGAGTGTTAGCGGTGGAACGAGGCTAAATTCAACAAACCCAACCACGGTAAAGGCATTTTGCTATTCTCAGCGCTCTCTGCGGACCTTCTCGGCGACCCCGCGATCTAAGCCTATGTTCCCCAGTCTGGCTAAAATCTCAAAACGCAGAGGGCGCCGAGAACCCTCGCCGAGTTCGCGGAGAAAAGCTATCTTGACGACACGGTTTCACCTTCCGCCAACAACCCAGCCGCTCGATCCTACTAACGAAATCTATGCGACGGCCGCTAGGTTTCAGTTTTTTGGCCTCAGTTACTCAGCCTAGCCGACAGCATTTACCCGCACCAGCACCGGCGCAGGCTGCACAACTGGTTGGATGGCTTGCACGACGGTCTGCGGCACGGCGACGGCACCACCGAATGAACTGAAAGCGCTTTGCAGTTGATTCGCCGAGTAAGGCGCGAACATGACAGCTCCGCTGAACACGTAATAGATCACGGATTTCATGTCCGTCAGACTCACCGTGCCCGCGAATGCGGCGTAGAGAAAGTAATAACCGAAGCCGAGAAAGACACCGAGGATATTCAGCAATCCCAAAAGTGCCATCGGCCGGCTGGAACTCGCGACCATTACGGGCTTGACCCCCGGAGGAAGTGGATCGGGCTGGTTGCCCGCTTCCTCGGACAAAGCGTCGCCGAGGAACCAGTTCTGGCTGCGTAAGAGTCCAACAACAGTAAACACAAATGCAAAACCTAAGATCGCAGTCATGATACAGAACGCTGCCCAAAAGACCGTTTCCCTTGAAACTCCAAAGTTAGCGGGAGCGGGCGCTCCTGGTTGCTGGGCCCATGCCACGGCCGGACTCAACAAAGTGCCAACCAGCAGAGTCAAAGCAAGCCTGATTCGGATTTTCATTGGAATCCTCCACCATGTAATTTGCGCTGTGTAGGAGAAAGGGTCTCTCCGGGGGTCTCTATATAAATCTCAGGCCGGAACGACGTCGGTTCTTGCCAGATAACTACTGTTTACCCAAAGAGAGTCAGCCGGATCGATTCTGCTCCAACCATTTTGCTCCTGGTAAACATAAAGAGGCGCGCCCACATTCAAAGTGTCCCGAACGACGCCGGACAACTAAGGGAGGCTGCGCAGGTTGAGCACGCTGACCGTAACCCGCGCTGCGTATTGGGCGACTGCCTTAGCCGTCCCACCGTTCCTGGTCAGGAAGTGACTGTCCACCCAACTTGCTTTGGATGGGTCGATCGCGCTCCACCCATCACGATCTTCATATACGCTGACGTCTACACCGCGACTCAATTGCCGATCATGGCACTCGTAGTCGGTTGAGCACGCACGTTCAGCGTGTCGACTCCCACTTCCGCGGTGTACAAGACCTGCGCCTGCGGCGCAGGGGTCTGCCCGCCAGAGGCCGCCGCATACGCCGCTAACTGCTGCTCGATCAGGGGGATGAAATTTGCTTCTGCAGCGGCGACGGTGTTGCCCGAGAAGAACATCGTACCCGGACAAGTTTTCGTGATCCCAGTCCCATTGGTGCGCACCCCGGTGTTGAGGTCGTACCAATGGTGATAGACGCAGCTGTTCGAGTCAGGGGACAGATTGAATCTCTTACATAGCAGCGCGAAGACTTGAATAATGCAGTCACGATGCTGAGGGGTCATGGAATCGAGCCCGTCGAAATTGCCCACATTCTCGACGCAGATTCCGTTGCGGTTGGCGCCCTTGATTCCGGCAGGGACGGTATCGATCGATCGGCACACAGCGACCGTGCCATCGGGAAACGTCGTTAAGTTTTGTGCGATCTCGGAGAAGCCTCTCTCCAGGTGGGCTCGTTCCATGGCCTCGAGAAGATCAAAATGATTGGTCTGATGAAAGTTCTCGTATGACGGAACAAAGGTGTGGTGACATTGCACGAGCTGGATAACGCGGCTGAACGAAGATGTGTCGAGCCACGACGAAAATTCCGGAACATCACACAAAATGAATTTTCCCTGCTGTTGTCTCATGGCCGTTCTACCTGGCTGCCCGGCTTCCGAGCACGCTGCTACAGAAATCGGCGAACTCTGCCATGGATCAATCCTCCTCTTTTTTGCTTAAATCGAGAGGCGTATGTCGGGATCGGTCACGATCCCTGACTGAATGCCTCCTTCACCACCTGAGATTCGGTCTGATCGGCAGCAGACTGCTGCTCTTCCAGCGTCTTGGCCGCATTGTTATCCGGAGGCGGAGGCGGAACATCTGAGGGTACGGTCTTCGTGTCAGGAGCCTTCGGCAATCCCTTCTGACCTTGCTTCGAGGACAGGTCCTTCATGCCGTTGTCTAACTGCTCCTCGAACTTGTTGTGCATTTCCTGCAGGTCATCGACACCGATAGCGATTTCCTGACCCGTAGCACAATCGGATTTCTTGCTTGCCGAAACAGTTGCTGTCACTTTCCGATCATCATCGGGAGTGTCGGAGGTTCGCTTGATGACGTCGCCCGCAGTCAATTGGCACTCCTGGCCATTCGACGAAACAGTGAGATCGCTCGCAACGATGAAAGTGTGCCGGGCCGGATCGAGCGCAGCCGGAACTTCTTGCGACGCTGTATTGGCAGAGCCCTGTTGGCTACCCGCGGAAGCCTGCTGTGCCTCTGCTTGCTGCGCCGCGAGTTGGGCCTTCACTTCCTCGGCAATGGCTTCCTTCACTTCGGGAGTCAGAGTGGCCGGGGCAGAGTTCGAGGCGGAGTTGTCATTGCCCGTGGGCTGCGACTGTTGCTGATCTCCTCCTGCACTGCCTTCTCCATTGTCTCCGTTCGCGGCTGCCGCACTGGCCGCAGCCCGGGCCTCGTACGCGGCTTGCAGATTCGCGGAGATCAGGTAGTCCGTCAGCCAGAATGCCGCGGAGGGGTAAACAGGGTATGGCGCAAAATATCCGCCGTAATATCCGTACCAGGGCGAACCACCCCAGCCCCAGCCGTAATACACAGGCGCGGGCCATGGATTGTATGCCCAGCCGTAATACACGGGAGAGTAGTAGTACGCGGGATGATAACCGTAATAGCAGCAATAGCCGCCATAGGAATACGAACGATAGACGCTGGTATAGGTGACGTGATTGACCACCACGGTCCGCGATACGTAAGTATTGCCGCCTCGAGTGACATAGGCGCGCTGGACGTAGCCAGAATTCCTACCCGTCGTGACGACGCGTGCTCCATTATGCGTGCTTACAATCGTGCGGCTGCCGTTTATCCCATGGTTAATCTGCATCCCATTGCGATTGATGGTGCGAATCTGTCCGTTCGGACGAACCACCGCCGATCCACCGCCCCGAAGAGATACTTGCCGTCCGGGTAGAGGCCGATTCACTGTGTTCGGCCGGGTCGCCATCCTGCCATTAGCGTTTGCATTCCCCATCGGCCCATGAGAATTGCCCACCGTTCCGGGCCGGTTCATGTTTCCAGAGGCTCCGGGTTTGCCCATAGTCGTCGACCCAGGTCTCCCCGTGGCTCCGCTGTTCGTCCTTCCGCCCATGGTGGTGTTATTCGGCCGATTTCCCATGTTGTTGTTCGGATGATTGCCCATGGTGGTGTTCGGCCTGTTTCCCATGCCGGTAGAGGGCCTGGTATTCGCAGGAGGACGATTCGCGGGCGCATGCTGAGTAGGGGGGTTCACGTGAGGCGCCGGTGCGGGTCTGGGCGGGGGCGATGAACTTCCCTTCTTATCATGTTGGCCCTCAGCTATGGCAATCAATCCGGCCAGCACAAGGAACAGGACCAAACTCCGAAACACTTTCCCACGGATTCCAACTGGATTCATGACAAACTCCTGGCTAAATAGTGATGGCTGGTGAGGCTGCGTTACAAAAATTAAGCGTCTCCGCACAGAACTTTCAGCTGCGAATCTCGCATACACCTTCACGTGTCAAAGCTTGAACCTGGGGGGAGGCGCCGCACAATCGAACGTCAGTTCGCAAATTGTTGCGCTCCTTCATAAGAGCAAAACCCCACAATTTGCGATTCGTTTCGGTCAAGGGCGCGGGGACCAACAAATTCTCGTCCTGTCCGGGAGAGCAAGTCAAGTCTAAAGGCGCGTCGTTTCAAGAATCGGCGGGGTCGCTCCTGCCGATGCGGGGTATAATCCTGCCTCAAGGGGGCTTCGATCAGACCCAGTTGAATGCTGAGGGGAACAGCCATCGGGGAATGAAATTCAGCGAAAAGTACGAACTTCTGGAATCGCTCACTACAGGCGCGGTCGAGACTTTCGCGGCCAATGACAAGGTCCGGGGCGAGCGCGTGCTAGTGCACATTGTGGAGTGCGCCCCCCAGAAGCCGGATCAGACCACCGCGGAGTGGGTTCTGGAGTCATTCCGCAGACTCGCCCCCGAGCCGCCCGGACCGGTGCTTGAAACGGGCAAGTACAGTGGCGCGAAGTACGCTTACATGGTTAGCAAACCTGCCGACGAGAATGTGGTGAAGACATGGGTCCGGCGATACGAACTTCAGGCGGAGGAGACGAAAGAAACCAAGGTTCACGCGCTGAAGAGGGAGACGAGCGGTCCGGCTATTTCGGCGCCGTTGGCGCCACCCGTCACGCCGAAAGAACCGCAGCAGGCGCCTCCCGGTCAGATGACACAATTATTTCGCGATTTCGATTCGCTGGCAAAATCCAAGCTGCCGGAACCCTCCATGCCGTCAATTGCCTCACCGATGCGACCAACTCCCTCAACCAGTCTGCCGGGCGAGTCTGGGGTGCACGCGGCAGATCCCTGGGATCCCTCCAGCATGAAGTCTGCTTCAACGCCGAAGGAACCTCCATTCGCCGCTCCTCCAACACCAATCAAGCCCGTCGCTCGAGACAATGCGAAACCGGGCGAATTTACCAGCTTCTTCCAAGGACCATTCCGAGGAGACGGGCCTTCGGACATGCCGGCCTACTCATCACAGCCGATCGAACCTCCAAAAAAGAACGTGGGAGAGTTTACCGCTCTGTTCGGTGGAGCAACGCCGCCAAAGTCAACGCCCGCGCCACCTGGCGCCGCGGGGCCAAGTTTTACCGGGCTGTTTAAGGACTTCGAGACTCCCCAGCCGATAAACAGCGCCTCCGCACCGCAGCAGAGTGGCGTCATGCCCCCTTCAGTTCAGCCCCGGCTTACTGTGCCCCCAATGAATGCCACTCCGGTGCCAGATCCGGTTTTCGCCGCGTCGCCAGCTCCGGTAGTGATTCCAAACCTTCCGACACCGGCGATTCCCCCATCCCCGAGTGTGGGAGACGAGAGACCTCTTCCTCAACGGCCGGGTTCTTTGTCGGGAGACGGCGCTACTGGTGCTTTCATGCATTCTCCGATGGAGCAGACGCCAGTCCGCGTAGAAGCACCAAGTGGACCGAGCCCGTACACGCAGATCATCTCGCGCTCGAAACTCGGGGCCAGCGAAGAGGCCGAAGCCGGGCACGCGCCGGCGGCAGGAGCAGGCGCGGGAAAGTTTGCCGCGCCTCCGCCGATGCCCAAAATTCCTCCGGTTCCAGCCATGCCCAAAGTGAAGGCGCCCCAGGCGCCGAAGGCTCCCAAATTCGACGCCCCTGCTCCACCGCCGGTGTCACTCTGGCCGTTAATCATCACACTGACGGTGCTTTTCTTTCTGGCGGTGATACTGGTGCTGTTTTTTGTTCTTAGACACTAAAAATCCGCCGAGAAAGCGTTTCTCTGCAAAGCCCTTCCCTCAGTGGCTGAAGCCGCCATTGACATTGTCGCAAAGAAGGCGTGGCTGAAAAGACGCGCCTTTTCAAACCGGAGCGAACGTGGAGTTTTCAAGGAGCCCGACAGGAACTGTCGTTAGGCCTTCGTCGTCGGTCATTGGATAAGAACAGACCACGCACCGCAAGGCGCTCACAGAATCAGTTCGATTGGGGAAGAAGGATCAGCAGCTCGAGTGTGGGGTTCGGCAGCTCTCCCGGGACGTAGGCCGCGAAGTTGCGCGCACGATTAACGGCCTCCCATGCGGGCCCGGACTGGTTCAACGCGAAGTACTGATACTTGAGCTTCACCGGGATGGCGCTTGGCGGGTTCGTCAAGTGGCGAAGTTGAATTCCTGGCAAGGCCTGTCGCACCAGGTGCTCGATGTGAGTAGCTGAGCAGGTTTTGACCAGCTGCGGCACTCTCTGAATCACATTTTCTTCCGTCGTTTCGGCACTTACCGCGAGATACATTCGCGTGTTCGCGAGATATTTGTCCTGCTCAATGGCAGTAGCGTAAATCGAATTCGAGCCTGGCATGAGCTTCAGCGGCAGTGATACCAAATTCGTGGGCACGACGGTCTCGAGCAGCGCACGCAATTTTTCGTCGAGGTCGGCAAAAATTGGTCCGAGAGATTCATGCACATACGCAGGCAGGTCGCGAGGCCGCAACTTTTGCGAGAAAGTCGTCAAAGACCCGGCGAGCGCAACCATCGCGCCATAGAGTTCCTCGGGATGGCCCTTTTTGCTCTCATACAGGTGGGAGAAAACCGGGAAGTTGGAATTCACCGTGTAGAGCAGCCAGAAGTTCGCGATGTCGGAAGCGGTGAAATCCGCGAGGCTCTGATTCTTTTGGCGGCGTCCCGCGGAAAGCTGGGTACTGCGTGCCGAAAGCAGTTCCACCAGGCCGCGAAGCAGTCCTACCAGGTATTCGTTCGCTGCGATCTCGATTAGTGGCGGAACAAACCTGGGATTGAGTTGATATGTGCCTGCCGTGGTCCGCTCAACGTTCGCGATCCTCAGCACCGATGAACCCTCGCGGTTTTCTGAATCCGCGAGCAGGCGCATGTTTTTTCGGGCTACCTGAATGGGTTTCTCGCTGACGCCGGTATTTTCATCGCGAAAAGAGGTGACTTCCGCCAGATATCGCGTGCCGCTTTCTTTACCACTGGAGACGTTTAGGCCGCGTTGCCGGTAATCGGGAACCGCCAGGTAGATGTCGAGACTCTTGGTCCCCGGATCGAAAAACTCCTCCAGCGATTTGGATGGCGGCGGAGGATCTGCTTCGGGAACTTCGAATAAAAGCCCGTCGGGAAAAATGCCCGCAGCGCGCGTGACGGCGAACTGCCCCTCAGCGAGAAGCTCTCCGTTGATCGCCAACTCTCGAAATCCCCAAGGACAGAACTTCAAAGCCTGCAACCGAAAGTTGAGAGTGTCCTCAAGAAAGCGATCCTGAACCTGCAGGTGCTGCGGCGTCAGAAAGGTGCCTTTGGTCCAGAGAACTGGTTTCAGTTGCTTCATGCGAATGAGATCCGGCGTGCCGGCATGGACGTGGAAACGGGCGTCAGGCCGTTTTTCGACGGCTGCCCACGATAACAATTCCTGAGCCAGGAAGCAAAGGGCAAACGGGACTATGCCCGGTGAAGGGCAAGGATTTCGACAGCTTGCAGTTAGCTCTTGGAATCCCGGTTGGAATCCGGGGGATTCTGGTCAGAGTTCCAAAGACCTTCCATAAACTTCTCCCAATCTTGCGTTCGGGCGCGGAAGATTCGCTTGGCGCTCCGAGAGAACATGGCAAGACCGAAATCGCCGCGGGCGCGGCGCAGCACGATTTTGATCTCATCGACCACATCGTCCGGAATCGAGGCGTTGACCTCGAGGCTCTCGAGTAATTCGAACATGTCGGGCGCAGCCGCGATAAGGCTGGCGTTCGCATTGGCTTCCACTTCTGCTTCCACCGACGCCACCGGCAGTCCACACCGGTCCACGACCCGCGACAATTTCTGCGGGTCAATTCGCCACATACCCGAGGTTACTTTACTCTTTGCCATACCACTACTTTCTAGAAGGGGGGCTCCCTTCTATAGGTCTTATCGTCTATTGTGTTGGATGAGTGGTTACCCTTCAAGGTTACTAAGGTTTTTAGGGGGTGGCGAACGAGGATCGCGTTCGACTAACCGGCTTATATAGAAGTGCTTGCATTTGGTTAAGAGTCGAGAGAAACTTGGCTCTTATGGCTGGTGGCAGCACGCCCGGTTCTAAAGGAAAGAGCCGTTCCCATCCCATCGACAAAGGCACGATGGCACTCATGAGGATGGTTGACCGCCACCACCTCGGATCGGAGGAAGACAAGCTCGTTGTCGATCCCACGCTCTTAAACTCCCAGACGCTGTTTCGGAGCACGATCCACGAAGCTCTGGAGCGAGGTGCCGGCAGCGTCGAGCTAGGAATCCTGCGTCAGAAGTATCTGTGGATGCGTCACACGGAGAGATCCGAGGTTGCTCCTGCGGCAGAAGCCTTCGACGACCCCGAGGATCTGTGGGCCGAACTGGTCATCGACGAAGAGCGTACGCGATTCGACTCCATCATCAAGCAAGAGATGAAGCAGATCTCAGACGGTACCGCAAAAGGCAAATTGGATCCGAAAGATGCGGGTCCGGTTTCCGACTCGACCGACTACCAGTACAACATTCGGCCTTTCTACTACGCGCACGGCTACAGTCATCCTGCCGATTTTCTCTCGCAGCAAGTGGAATTCATGATGTTCGGAAAGCCGAAGCTGAAAACCTGGATGCATAAGGATCTGGCCGCCATCCTGGCGAGGACCCCGGCAGTTCTCGACGGCTGGAACGCCGGTCTTGCGGACAAAACCGCGAAGGATGTCGGGAGCGCCAACGGCCTTCAGATTCGAGTCGTGAAAGGCAGCAAGAACCTGAGCAATCACTCCTTCGGCCTTGCGGTTGACCTCAACGCCCTGGCAAATCCCCACGTGGTCGGTCCCGACGTAATCGCAGTTTTTAATTCGGTGGTAAAGGAAGCGGGTGTCACATTTGACTTCGGCAAACCAGTGTTGGGTCCACACGCCATGGAAGTCGCCGCCAGCGCATCTTCCGTTGGTGCACATAAGACATATACTGCGGACGACATCATGGAAATGCAAAATCGCGCGATCCCCGCTTCGGACGCCATAAAAGTGTGGTTGCAAGCTAACCTGCCGCGGTATCGGCAAATCATGGCGCAGATTCAAATTTCGGAGAAGCAACTCGGGATCAAGAACGTAAAGCCAAATACTCCTCTAAAGCAGCGCTTTAAGGCGGCAGAAGCGGCGAGGAATCAGTGGGCCAAGAAAGAAGAAGAGAAGCTGAAGAAGCAGAGGGGCGGCCTTGTGCCGGTTTACGGGTCTGACAATCCACCTCCTCCCGAGCCGAGCTATGCGGAGGAAGAAGCATTCGAGGAAATCGAATTGGCGATGCAGAGCATTACGGGTGACCGCGACCTCTCCCGTATTCAGACGCTCTATGAGAACTTTGAACCGGATTACATCAACACCTGGGAAAAACAAGGCGTGATGAGCATCCCCCTGTATTTGGCAGTGGCCTTAGTTGTGAAACAACACTTGCGATGGGGAGAACAATACGAACAATCTAAGGACGGTATGCACTTCGAACTAGTGCGCGATGACGGTGGGCCAGTTATCCCGCCTGATGCCAAGGATGCCGAACTGCGAACTCTTAAGCAACTCATGGATGATGCTTTTTCTGCGAAGACTCCAAAATTCCATTTCTAGCACCAGAACCAGACCTCGTCGCATCATACCGGTCTCCGGTTGTAATTCAGGAGTACTCTGCTAGAATTCCCGGCAGCCCATCCTGGAGTTTTTTCATATGCCGATGCAAGTCTGTATGGGGGCGTCCATGATGTGCACCATGGGCATGGCGCCAAGTTCACTGGTCGTGCTGCCTATCAATCGTGTCATGACCGATGACGTCCCCGACGCCAATATCATGGACTACATTCCCATGGTGAATATCATGCCGTTTGCCATGTGCATGTCGCCCGCAAATCCGATGGTAGCCGCCGCGACCGCGGCGGCCATGGGCGTGCTTACTCCCATGCCGTGCATTCCCATGACGGTGTCTCCGTGGGTGCCGGGGGCGCCGACGGTTCTGCTCGGCAACATGCCCACGCTCGACAATACTTCCACACTGATGTGCATGTGGGCAGGGGTCATCACGTTCGTGACTCCGGGGGAATTCACGGTCATGGTGCCGTAAGAAGGCAGCTTCACACTACGTCGGGGACCGCTGTTCGTCGTTTTTCGGTGTGCTGCTAGCTTCAACTCGCCTCCGCCCAAGACCCTATCTGTTTGATTGCGGTTTGTTCGATGACGGACTTATCGTAAACCACTGCCTCCATCAATCGATGGCTTGGATGAGGATGAGGCAAATGAGCGGGCGGGCCATTCGTCTGCTTCTTTTCCGCCCTCTCGCCAGACTCTCCAAGCGCGTCTCCAGATTTATCCTGAAAGATGTTCAGCGCCACTTCAACAGGGATGGCCCATGCTTCTCCTTCTTCGCCCAACACTGCCTTGAGTCCTTCCACGCCGGCGGTGGCTGGGGTCGATGCCACGAGTTTGACGGTTCCAGCGGCGACTGCCTGTTTAAGACTCTTACCTTCAATCAATCCCTTTGGGACCTCAATGACCGATTTGGCCTTAGACCACACGATCGCCATGCCGATTCGGCCAGACGTCGAAGCAATCCCCTTAATTGCCGCGCCCACCTTCAGGTCGGCAATCCCAAGAACCAGGTTTGTGCCGAACGTTGCAACGGCCTTTCCCGCTTTTCCGGTGTCCTGATAAACAAAAGCCCCTTTCATCGCCGAGCCGGTACCGAGAACCGCTAACGCGGCGCCGCCACTCAGATAAGTCGCTCCCACCATTTCAATTTCGGCCGATGTATCACGGACCGCCGTTGCGATTTCGAGCCCGATCTCGCCGCGATGGACTGAAGTCTCGATGTTCTCCATCGTCTTATGCTGCGCTTCCGCCATACGATCGTGAAAAGTGTCACGATCGTCATCAGCATCCTCCATCTCGGAGACTATGCGATTCAGTTCATTCTGCATTGAGAGCTTGGCAGATGCGTGAAACCTTCGCAAATCGTTTGCCGTGCGTGTGATCGTTTCCAGGTTCACTTTGTCCCAATTGACGTCGACGGTCAGCAGATCGGGACCAACCCAATGCTTCTCGGAGACCGCTACCTCGGAGAAGTCCTTCATCGCTCCGGCACGATTGCATGACCGGAAGATCCGTGCCAATCCATCCCAGTCGATAAGATACACTCCGTCATTAGACTGAAGAGTTTCCCATCCCATAAAAGACCTCCCTCCGACTTTGAATCACGATAAGTCGCAGTCACTAGAACTTGAGCTCAGCTCAGCTTCGTTCCTTTGCTGCCATCATCGGCGGTATCCGGATCTTTCGGGTCTTGGGGAGAATCCGGACTGCCTCCGCTGGGATCACTGGTGCTCGCCGGAGAGCTGCCGCTGTTGATAAACGCAAATGGCGTTCCGGTAATGAACACGCCCGCGGGCCCAATGTCTATGGAATTGGCTCCGGAGCTCAATGTGATTCCCAGAGGACATTCGATCACGATGCCCGTTTCAGCCGTGAAATGGATGCTCAAGGCAGTCATCGCATAACCCATGGTGATGGAGTCATCCTTACCCCCAGTCACCGAGAGCGAAACGTTGCCGGTTACGCTTTCGCTCTGATTGCCGGTCACTGAAAGCGACTTGTTGCCGGTGACGCTTTCCATCTGATTACCGCCAACGTTAAGCGACAAGTTGGTGTCAATCTTCTCGAAATGGCTGCCCTGGACGTGCAGGTGCTTGTCTGCCTGCACTTGTTCCTGCTGATTGGTGGTCACGATCATATGGCGATTGGCGCCGATGAATTCCCGCGAGTCGTTCTCCACTCGCAGGTCCATGTCTTTCTCGGCGTTCATGAAGATCTGTTCCTGTCCTTTCAGATCTTCGAAGCGGAGTTCGTTGTAATTGGAAGAGCCTCCGCCTTTGGAACTTCGCGACATGAACGTGCTGCGCGTCTGGTTATCAGGCAGCGTGTACGGTGGCATCTGGTCTGCGTTGTAAACGCGCCCAGTGATGACTGGACGGTCAGGATCTCCTTCCAAAAAGCTCACCAGGACTTCCTGGCCGATGCGTGGAATCCATATGGCTCCCCAGTTTCCTCCCGCCCATGGCTGGGAAACACGAATCCAACAAGAACTGTTTTCGTTCTTCTGTCCGAGGCGATCCCAGTAGAACTGCACAATCACCCGTCCGTACTTATCGACCCAGATCTCTTCTCCTGACTTGCCGACAACCAACGCCGGTTGTGGTCCTTGCACGAAAGGTTTGGGCGTGACCCGAGGCGGCCGGTATGGAACCGCAGCAGGCATGCATGTGAAATGATTCGAATACGTTCCTACACCCGTGGTACCCGCAGTCGTGTAACTCTGTCCGGCAGACCCGAAGTGGCGAACCTCTGTGATGACATAGTTCGTGTTTTGATCGGAGCGGTAATGATTCTTCAGCTGGAACGAAAATCCGGACATGAGCGCGCGAGCGTTCCCGGTTCCGGAGATGACCATGTGCGCGGCTTCTTCCTCTTGCATGTGTACTTTGGCCACGGTGTCGCCTTCATCTTTAGTGGTATGAAGGCCGGGATAGTCATACAACTCCAGATCCTGGCTGGCAGAAAGCTCCACGACCGTGGGTTCGTTGGAGAGAAGGCTGGTCGAAGGCGTCGTGAAGTTGTAGTCGGTGACTGTGTACTTTCCAGTCTTTACTTCCTGCTGCACGTGCCAGTTGACGATCACTTCGGGGTCGGCCAGGCCACCAACTTGGGTGTCGTAGCTGATCGGAGAATTGGGGCAGGCGGGCAGATTGCTCGATTGATCGGCCAGAACCATCGTATGTTTGTTCTGGGTTGTGTGGTCAAAGTAGTAGAAGATGCCGAACTCTTCCATAAGCCGTGAGACGAAGTTGAAAGACGTCTCGCGATACTGCACACAATACTCAAGCTGCGGATAACTGCTCTTCAGGTTGAGCTTGAAATCCTTGAAACCGAACGGATCGAAGATCTTGCTGATGATGTCGGGTACGGCCATGTTCTGAAAGATGCGGCAGTCCGCCTCTCTGGTCAGGAACCATAGCCAGGGCACGACCTGCGCACGGTAGTGGGTGAACGTGCGCTCATCTGTTTCGCCCTGCGTGAAACGACTCACGTATCCGCTGATATAGCGGGGTGAGCCGTCGGGCAGTTGAAACCTGATCGAGACCTTCTGCCCGACGATGTCGTCGAAAGAGATTGAGTTGTTGTCGTATGCCAGCAGATCGAGATCGTAGTTGAACAGGCGCGAAATGCCTTCGTAGCCGGTGATCTCCTGCAGCAGGAGTACGTCCTTGCCCAGCGGAGTATCTATGGCATACAGCCGGTGATCTTGCGTGTAATTTTCGTCTGGCACAACCCCGCCCTTCGTTGCGGATTACTCAACTGCACAAAATTTCTGCGCCTTGGCCCGAATCCTCAACGTGCTGCGATTTTACTGGTACACAAAGCCGCCGTCGGTTCCAATCCCGACATTAATTCGCGACATGGCATCCCCGGCAGCCATGCCGGTCAACAACTGCCGCGAGATGTCAGGCAGCAGCGTATTCGTCAGAATGTTGTCGACGTTGCGGGCGCCGCTTTCCACCTCGGTACACCGCTTTGCCACTTCGTCGATCAATGCCACATCGTAGGTCAGATCGATCTTGTGGTTTTCCTGGATACGCCGCTGAATCTTACCCAGCTTCAGCCGGATGATTTGCTTCATGTTTTCGTCGCGAATCGGCATGTAAGGAATCAGCACCATTCGTCCGAGGAAAGCAGGCTTGAAAATCTTGTTCAGCTCCGGCTTGAGCGCTTTTACCAGAGCGTCTGGACCCGGCGCGGTTTCGGGGTCGGCGCACAGTTTGGCCATCGTGTCGGTGCCGGCGTTGGTCGTGAGAATGATAATCGTATTCTTGAAATCGATCTCGCGCCCTTCGCCATCTTCCATGTTGCCCTTATCGAACACCTGATAGAAGAGTTCGAGCACGTCGGGATGCGCCTTCTCCACTTCATCGAGCAGGACGACCGAGTACGGACGGCGGCGAACAGCCTCAGTCAGCACGCCTCCCTCGCCGTAACCAACGTATCCCGGAGGCGAGCCCTTCAAGGTCGACACGGTATGCGATTCCTGGAACTCGGACATATTGATCGTGATCAGGTTGCGCTCGCCGCCATAAAGAAGATCAGAGAGAGCCAGCGCGGTCTCGGTTTTGCCGACACCGCTCGGCCCGACGAGCATGAAAACGCCGATGGGCTTGTTGGGATCGTCGAGCCGGGCGCGCGCCGTCGAAATCCGCTGGCTGATGATTTCGAGCGCATGAGTCTGTCCAATGACGCGTTGGCCAAGCACTGACGGCAGAGAAAGGACTGTGGAGATTTCATCCTTCATCATCTTGCCGACAGGAATTCCCGTCCATCCTGAGATCACCTCGCCGACACTTTGTGCGTCGAGGGCCACTCGGATCATGGGTGATTCGCCTTGCAGGGCTGCGAGTTCGGACTCCGCCTCTGCGAGTTTGGCGCGCAATTCCGCTGGATCGACGGGCTTGGCAGCTTGTTGCACAGCCGTGGCCGTTGCGGACGCTGTCTCCGTTGCTACCGCGCTTGCGGCTGCAGCAGACGGTATGGCTTCGGCGGCGACGCCAGGAATCTCGGGCGCACCAATGTTGCCCTTTCCATTCTGCGAGGCAACAGCGCCTTCCAGCTGAGTGCGAAGATCCCTGATCGTAGTTACCAGATCGCGTTCTTTTTCGAAACGTGTACGTAAAGTCGAGAGGCGCGATTCGATGTCCGCGCTCTTGGTCGCGATCTCTTGCAGCCGTTCGCGATGATCCGCGCCAGTGGCCGTTTCGCGTTCGAGGATCCTCTTCTGAACGGCAAGGTCGTCGAGCTGGCGTACGCTGTCTTCGATTGCCGGCGGAGTCGCGCTTTGCCCCAATGCAAGCCGGGCGCACGCCGTATCGAGCACGCTGACTGCCTTGTCGGGCAACTGGCGTCCGGCCAAATAACGGTGCGAAAGATGAACGGCTGCCGTCAGTCCCTCATCCAGAATGCGCACCTTGTGATGGTTTTCGAGCGAAGGCACAATGCCGCGCAGCATGGTCATGCACTGCGTCTCGATTGGCTCTTCCACTTTCACGACCTGGAAGCGACGTGCGAGCGCCGGATCCTTTTCGAAATATTTCTTATATTCCGACCATGTCGTCGCTGCGATCGTGCGCAGTTCACCCCGGGCCAGTGCCGGCTTCAGCAGGTTTGCAGCATCGCCCTGTCCTGCTTGCCCTCCGGCTCCGATCATGGTGTGCGCTTCGTCGATGAACAGGATGATCGGAATCGGCGAGGCCTTCACTTCCTCAATCAATCCTTTCAGCCGGTTTTCGAATTCGCCTTTGATACCTGCACCCGCTTGCAGGAGGGCAAGGTCGAGCGTGCGGACGATCACGTTGCGCAGCGGCGGAGGCACATCGCCGTCGGCAACACGCAACGCGAATCCCTCCACGACGGCGGTCTTGCCGACACCAGCCTCGCCGGTCAGAATCGGATTGTTCTGGCGGCGCCGCATCAGGATGTCGACCACCTGCCGAATCTCGAAGTCCCGTCCCAACACGGGGTCGATCTTTCCGGTCTTCGCCTTTTCCGTGAGATTGATGGTGAACTGGTCGAGATTCGGAGTCTTCCCTCCCGGCTTCGGACCCGCCGATGGCGCACCGGGGCCGGCACTAGCAGCCGCGGCGGCAGCGGCCTCCACTTCTTCTCCCGAATTCGCAATGATCGAAACAAAGTCTTTCTTCAGGGCGTCCGGTTGAATCTTCTGGAATTCACGGCTGATGTCGCGCATCAGGCGTACCAATTCTTCATGGGTCGCTAGCGCAAGAATGGTGAATCCGGTGCGTACTTGCCCCGCGTTGTAATCGATGGAACCGATCGTCCATGCCTCGACCAGCATCCGCATGAGCGAAGGGCTGAGAGCGGGAGTGCGAGCATTCCCCGATTTGAGCCGGTCGAGAGCGCGCGCCAATTCACCCGAGAATCTCGACGTGTCGATCTCGAAATGCTTAAAGATGGCGGCGACATCGTTGTCGGTCGAATCAAGGAGTTTGCTCAGATAGTGCTCGACTTCGATGTCATAATGCGTGCGGGCCAGGCAAAATCCTGCCGCAGCTTCCAACGCTCCGCGGGTCGAGTCGTTCAGCTTGCCGATCAAAGATTTGAGATTCATATCGCTACCCCTTTGTTGATTCGAGCGCCAGCACCGTATCCCCTGGGTCCCGTTGGAACGGCGCCGATTTCACCCATGACACCCACCCCAGTTGCGGCCCGGAAACTCCATCCGCGCCCAGAGTGCAAGCAGGAACCTGCTCGCGTTCGAGAATCAATTTCACTTCAAAATCCCACTCGTCATTCGAGAAGAAACGAACCCAGCCTCGAAGAGGCTCGAAGGACTGACCATCCGGCAAAAAATCTGCGTAGCGATCCAGAGACAGCGGTCCGATCACGATTCGCACACGAGACTGCTGATTCCACATCTCATCTCCGACCACGGCTCCAAATCCAAGTTCTCCGCTGTCAGTGTTCTCTTCCGATATTCGACACTGCGTTTCACGATCGAGACGATACCATCCGCCCGAGAACTGCTCAATCGCAACCGGAACGTCGAAGTAATCAGACAGAATCTGCTGCAAAGCCTGGGCCGATCGGGGGCGCTGCCCCAACAAGCCGGCATAGTAAATCAGCAACTCGTCGGACACAGTCTGCCGGTCGCGCATGCCCTCGGTGCCGAGCCCGAGCAAGCTCAGCAACTGCCGCGAAAACTGCTCGCGCTCGCCGCGCTCGCAGGCCACATCAACGCGATACTTCCGCCAGGCGCGGTAGAAGAGCGAAATGATCCGGTGATTAAAAATGTCGAGAAAATCGCTCAGGGTGTTGTCGCCGTCGCGTTGCCTCTCGATGATCAGCGAAGTATAAGGATTTGGGAGAACTCCCTCGGGGCCGATCAGACCCATGAAATTAACGAGCATTCGTGCTGGACCGTCTTCGGGCCACTCCAAGTCCTGGATCTGGCTGGCAGGGAAAGCGAGGGATGGATGCGCGCTAAAGTGCGCGACCTCGGCCTCTGGCTGGACAAATTGCCCGACCGATTTCTTCTCCGGACGAAACCTCTCAAGCAGGCGAAGCGCCTGGAAGAAATCGAAGGAATAGGGCTCGCGACGGAGCTTTTCTTCGATTTCGCAGTCCGCCAGACGCTCGGAATTCGTCAGATCAGGATTGACTGTCCCGCTCTCGGTGTCCACTCCTCTAGCGCCTCCCTTCGCTGACGACTGCGAGCGACCAACTGCGTAAAACTGTTCATCGAGGTGTAAAGGCCCAGGAACTTTTCCAGCACGCTCGCAAACAGATACGCGCCGCTGCCGCTGAACTGCTCTTCGTCAAATTCGATTTCAACGCGCGTGCCCCGGGCAAAACCCACCCCATGTTCGGAAGCGACCCGGGTGAAATGCCGCCTCGAACTCACCGAAGCGATCCCTGTGATCTGCTTCTTGATGTCAGCGGAATCCGAAAAATCGTAGAGCTCGAGAATCTTCTGCAGAGCTTCCTTTCCATCGTCGACAATGGAGAGATAGTTCAGTGACAGATGCGAGATCAACGACCATAACGTCTTGCCATCCAACGGCGGGCGAAGGGTGCGGGTTGGCTTGTGCAGCGCTACAATCCGCTTGATCGCAGCCCCGCCTGTCATTTCAAAATCTCCGGCTTCACTGCCGAAAGGTAAACGCGCTACAAGGTCGCGGTTCGTGCACGTGCAGCGCACTGTCACAGCGTCGTAGTCCAACTGCATGGGGCGCGCCGAAATATCTACCAGCGACAGAAACACATCGGTGCCCTCATCGCCCTTGCGATTGGAAACTGATCGTGTGATGTACCAATACGCGGGACTGGTTCCCTGCACTGCATGGCGCTCTGAATAGAGCGGATGATAAGTCACCGTTTGGTGGGTTTCGGCGTCGGTGCTGACCACTTCATCCACCGAATAAATCTCCATCGTTTGACGGCGTCGCGCGTCCGGCACAATTGGATACTGGAAGCGCGTCTGATCGACCAGGATGGGCTCGGCAACCTGCGAGAATAAATTGATAATGGGCGCGCATCCCAGACGGAGGGTCCGTTCGTTCACGGCGACTTCGAGGCGTTGATGACGTCCGTCCTGCTCGAAGGGAGAAATCATGAACAGCAACTCGGCCTTCGAGGTGAAACCAGTTCGCTGCAACTGCGAGAGCCCCTTCAGGCTCATGAAGAAGAATTTCTCCGGGAATGCGAAGTACTCCTGCAGCAAGCGGTACCCCATGAACGAGCGCCGGGGATACGGCAAAACATCTTCGTTCTGGCCGAATCCCATCGGTTGAAGGTTCCGTGCGGAAATCTCCCGCACCGGAGCTTTAGGTTTGGCGGGATCACGCAGCAGAATGCGCACGCAGTTCCGGCATAGCAGTTCGTACAGTGCGTGGACCACTGAACTCTCACCATTTAAATAGAAAGAAAGCGCTTCAAGGTCCAACTTCTCAAACGAAACGTCGGGAAAGCATTCCAACTCAACCCGGAGCACAGCGGCTTCAGACGCGCGCAGGGCAGGCCGGATGCGGTCCGGCGACATCCATTGCGCTTGCGAGACCTTGAAAGGCCACAGGGTTGTGTCGTAGGCGGTGCGGAACTTGCACGGTACTCCTTCGACGGGACGAGAATAAAGGACGGTTCCCTTCGGAATTTTCAGGCTGCTGGTCAGCTTGCCGCTCTCTGGGTCGGTGTGGAACTGCGCCACCGTCATTGACGGCACCGGGCGCAAATAGTGCGGGTAGAGGATGTTCAGCAACGCCTCGGTGATCAGCGGAAAGTCGTCGTCAATGCGCAGGTGAACGCGCGCGGCAAGCAGCGCGAAGGCTTCCAGCATTCGCTCGACGTGGGGATCTTCGCAGCGATCGGATTCGAGCAGCAAGCGAGACGCGATCTTCGGGTACTTGTCGGCAAACTCAGCTCCAACCTGGCGCAGGAAGGTGAGTTCGCTCTCGTAATAATCTCTCAGCTCATTACGCAAGGTCGGCTCCCTTGATTTCGTACTCACCTTTGCCCAGCTCAAGCACGGTGTCGAAGCGCACCGGTTCCGGCGCCGGATCCATGCAGAGCAATCCCTCAATGACGAACTTCAGCGTCCGAGCGCTGCCTTCCACCGGTTCCATGCGCACACGGGCGCGCTTAAGCCTGGGCTCAAAGGTGGCGATGGCCGACTCCATATCGCGCACCAAGTCCGCATGATCACGGGTCGACAGCACCGACTTCGAAGACACGTCCGGGAAGCCATAGTGATAGACGGAACGGTTGGTCTCGCGAGCGGATTCGGGAGCCAGATCGATGGTCTGACGGGTATTGAGCAACCACTCCAGATCGCGCTTCAGAGCCCACTTCAGCTCACGAAGCGACTGCGCGCGCGAAATCGGAACCTCCGAGCGGGTCTTCGGATCTCGATCGATCAGGCGATCAAGCACCGAAAGGGTCACCGGCCCGGTAACATCTCGCCTGGGCATAAGTTATTTTGCGTCTCCCAGCGCTTGGGCCGGATCGAGCCGGCAGATCCTCTCGAAAATCTTTTGCTGCGCGGCTTTGTCTGCCTGGATTTTGACGCTCATCTTCATCAGCGTCGCCAGAGCGCTGGCCACCAGGCCGGGATCTTCCCATTCGTCCAGTTTGTGATTCTCGATGGCAGCCGCGACATCGTCGAGGATGGGCTGCGCCACGTTCGGTTTATTTGTGCTAGCGCAGATCTCGACCAGCTGCATCCGCCGGCGGAAGCGTTCGCGGCCAGAACGTTTGCGGGCGATGTCCTGCTGCAGAATCTCGAACGCTTTTCGTTCTTGACCATCGCGCAGAGCCTGCAGCGCAGAAACATAAGCGTCGGTAGGCTGGCCCGGCCACCGCGACCCGAGTCCGTTCGAGGAAGCTGCGTGCGCGGCCCCATCCGCCGGAGTTGCCGAGGCGGGCGCCTGGCTCAAGGAAACCAGCCAGGCACGTGTCTCCGCATTCGCGGCCGGAGTCTCGTCCATCAGAGTGGCATCCAGCAGCTGTGGAATGTCGGTCACCAACGCCTTCAATTCCGAGCGTATGGCGCGCGCGATTGCCTCGTAACCGCTCCCCATCGCCTCGCATGCCTCGACCACAAAGCGCTGCATATCGAGCCAAGCCCGGCCACAAGGAAGCGCCATGGCGCTTTCCGCCGCCTCAAGTAACTCTTCGTACTTCTTTTCCAAAAACAGTTTTTTCAAATGCCTGCGCAAGCCGGTGGGAGGGGCCTCCAGCTTCGTCGGATCCGCCAGTTCAATCGCCGCGCGCAATTCTCCCCATCGCAGGCCGCGCAACATCAGGTAGGAAGCCGGGCTGTGCGGTTCACGACGCCGGAGAAAAGCTGCCGCCTCGGCCACTTTCTTGATCGCGTCTACTCGGTCGGGGGGCTCCGAAGAGCCGTCGAAAGAGATCAGAACGCCGGTAGGAACCGGTGCAGCCGCCCCTGCGGCGCCACCTTCGCCCTCAGCACCGGACGCGCCTTCAGCGGCAGCCGGAACAGGCTCCACCGGATCCGGCTCCTTCTCGCGCTTCTTCTGCAGCAAAACATGGATGAGATGGCGTTCGGCCTCCAGGGCCTTCTGCAGCGGGCCGTAGGACGGCCCTTCATTGCCAAACTTTTCGTCACAGACCTTCTTGAGTTGTGTCAGGAGTTGTAGGCAAGCGTCCAAGTCCTGCTCCGCCTGCGCGTAGAATTTCTTGGGTGTCTCCTCGAAGGCCTTGTCGAACGCCTCGGGCGCGAGCTTGCCCTCCTTGATCTTCGCTGCGCGGCTCTTTTTGGCGTCGTCTGTCTTTGCCAGGTCCTCGTAGCCGAGTTCCCGCGACTGCTGGTAGTCGACCAGGTTGTAGCGCTTCTCGACGACGGGCGATAATTTCAGGGGGATTTCGAGTTTTGTTCCGACAAAACCCAACGGGGCGGAACGGGACTCCGCATCTCCATCTTCCAGTTCGGGGTAGAGAGTGTCCCAGAACTTTTGCAGCAGCCCGAGACACAAAGTCAGACCGTCCCGCAAACCGGCAAAGCTGCTCTTCTTGAGAGATGCTTCCGTATACCAGGCAGCCAGCTGAAGATCTTTGCTCTTGTTGGTCAGCAGGTCGGTGGTGAGTTTGATCACCTGGTTATTGTCGGCGACCTTTCGGTCCTGCTCGGTCATGCCCGGCGGCGGCTGCGCTTCCTCGCGCCGGGCCTCCTTGATCTTGTCGTAGACGGGGTCATAGCGCAGACTGGCGCCCGAGGGATTCTCGCCTGGTATCGGTTGCAACAGATCGTCGGGAAGGGGCATGATCAGGCGGCCACGGAAGCGGAATTGAACTCCAGCGCGCGTAGTTCAAGGAAAGGAACATCCTCGTCGTCGACCTGCCACACCTTCTGCCCGAACGGAACCTGGAATTCTGCGCCGTCTGTCTTCTCCCAGACGGTCATCCTCCCGAGGCGGACGGCTTCCTCGGGATGACGCCATGAGAAAGGCGCCAGCACCGGCAGCAGAACCTCGCCTAGTTCGCTTCCCTTGAACGACGGAGTGGTGCGCACGGCTGCCGGTGTCCAAATGAGGTCTCGTAACCGCTTCGGAGGAGGAATCTGGATGGACGCGACATGTTCGATGGGGAGCAGCAGGTAGTTTCCCGCGGCAAACAACTCCAGGCGGGCCCCAATGCGCGGATCGGCGTCGGCGAAGTAGGTGAATGGCTTGTCATTCACCACGCCGTTGCGCTCCGCTTCCGTATCTTCCTGTTCCGCAGGAAGCTCGCCGCGCTGGAACAGGTCGTGACGCTGGCGTTCGGCGAACAAGGCGCTGCGATACAGGAGCACACCCATTTCGCTCTCTGGACCAGCCTGTCCCAGGACTTCCAGTTGCTTGTCCGCCCGCTCCCACTCTCCGGCGAAACACAGCAGCTCAAAGAGGAAGGTACGACGGCGAGCATCGGTGGGATTATCGCGCAATTCCGCGCTCAAGGCCTTCATGGCATCCATCAACCGTCCGGCTTGGTATAGCTCTAGTGGATTCATTGGGCACCCGAGAGAGAGAATTCGCCAACCGAGCCGTTAGGGCTCGAACTCGTGATTAACAGAAAACCGCAGAAGCATAAGCTGGAGGCACTTCGCCTCAGCCGCTTTCGCGGCTGTCGAAGTGCCTCCAGCGTCAAATCTACCTCAGGCGCTGCGCGATTAGCCTACCGCCGCGTGTTTAACAACGTTGAAGCCCGCATTCGCGGCATTGGACACGACGCCGGAATCGCTCGTCTGTGAGCCATACGCATACACGATCTGCTCAAAAGCGAAGCTGATGCTCTGGCTCGGCTTCCCCTGACTGCCGCCGCCAAAGGACTGGCCAGTCATGAGGCAGTTTGTGAAGGTCACCGTGACGTATGGGTCTCCTATATTATCCCCACCACTGGCTTCAAACAGCTTGAACGTCGCAGTGTCGACAGGCTTGCCGCTGAACAGTTGCTTCAGCATATCGCCGCTGGACTTATCGGTATTGCAGGTAAAGCTGAAGTCCGAGAGCGAGATTACGCCACCCGAAAGACCGCCGCTGCCGATATCGGCCGGATTGCTGGCTCCGAATGAATAGCTATCCACTTCGATGTAGCCTTCGAGACCCTTGGTTTGGGTTTCACCTTTAATATCTCCAAGCAGCAAATACGCACATCCTGGCATTGTAGTTCCTCCTTATTGGACAACGAATTTAAAGACCTCGTAAGGTCTGATTTTGAAACCGGGCTACTACTCAAATCCTCACTTCGCCGCTGCCGGCAGATCAGCAACCAGCCGCAGCGACACGTTGATTTCATCCAGTTGGAAATGTGGCCGCAGATAAGCGATGGCGCGATAGGCTCCAGGCTTACCCTTGATCTCCTCCACGTCTATGCGCGCCTCACGCAAGGGGAACTTGGCTTTGGTTACCGGGCCTGCCTTGTCATCTTGCGTCACGTACTTGCTGATCCAGCGGTTCAGAAAGCGCCAGCAGTCGTCGCGCGACATGAAGCCGCCGATCTTGTCGCGCATCATTGCCTTGAGGTAATGCGCGAATCGGCAAGTCGACATCATGTACGGCAACTGCGCCGACAAGCGTGCGTTCGCATTGGCGGAGTCACTGTCATACAGCTTGGGTTTGTTGCACGACTGAATGCTGAAGAACGCAGCCTTGTCCGTGCCCTTGCAGTGAACCAGCGGTACCAGGCCCTGATCGGCGAGTTCTTTCTCGCGACGGTCAGTGATCGCGATCTCCGTCGGACACTTCAGGGCGACGTCGCCCTCATCCGTCCGGAAGGTGTGAGACGGCATCCCGTCAACTAACCCTCCACCCTCGACACCGCGAATTGCCACGCACCAGCCGTAGGTCGCAAACGCCTGCGTCATCTTCGACGCAAGCGCATATGCAGCGTTACCCCAGAGATACTTGGAGTGATCGGTGCCATCCACGCCCTCTTCAAAGTTGAACCCCTCGACCGGGGCGGTATCGCGGCCGTAAGGCAGACGCATGAGAACGCGCGGGCAGGTCAGGGCAACGTACTTCGAGTCATCGCTCTCACGGAAGCCCTTCCACTTCGCATACTCGGTGCTATCGAAGATCTTGCCGATGTCACGCGGCTGATCCAGGTTCGTGTAGCTTTCCATGTTGAGCAGTTCAGACGACGCTGCCGACAAGAACGGAGCATGCGCGGCCGCTGCGACCTGCGAAACCTTTTCCAGCAATTCCATATCTTCCGGATGCTTGCTGAATTCGTAATCGCCGACCAGCGCGCCAAACGGTTCGCCGCCGAAGAGTCCGTATTCTTCCTCGTAGACCTTCTTGAACATCGCGCTCTGATCAAACTCAGGTGCGCGCTGCAAGTCGCGCAGAAGATCTTTTTTCGATGCGTTCAGGATCCGGATCTTCAGCTGGGTGCCGGTCTCGGACTGATCCAGCAAATACTTGAGCCCGCGCCAGGTGCCTTCCAGCTTCTGGAACTGCTGGTTGTGCAGGATTTCATTCAACTGAATCGAAACCAGGTGATCGATCTGCGCCACGCGGGCGGAAATCATCTGGTCGGCATCCCGCCCAAGAGTCATCGACCCCTCAAGAACCTGGGCGACAAATTCCTTAACCAGATTCTTGCCCCGCTCACGAGCCGCAGGGTCGGCAAAGCGGCCCTGCTCTACAATCTGATCAAGAAGGCTCGATTCTGCCGCCTGTTCTACTACGGCGGAACTACCGGCTGTTTTCTGGGTCTCAGGCATTGGGTTCCCCCTTCGGGCCGACTTCGGCCTTTAGCTTGTCGAGTTTGTCGGTCTTGCTCACGGCCTCGAGCAGCGCTTCGTCGAGTTTTTCGTTAGTCTGCAGCGTGCCCTTGAGGTCATTAAGGCGGGTGCGCAAATCGAGCAACTCTTTCAGCGGCTTCACCTGACGAGCCACTTGCTCGGGTTCGAAATCTTCCAGGCTCTTGAACTTCAGATCCACGCGAATCTGTCCCGCGTTGGAGTCCTCACTGAGCTTGTTCTCCACCGCGAAGGAGAGGTGCGGCTTCATGCTTTCCAGAACGGAATCGAAGTTGTCGGGCGTGACCTCGACAAAGCGCCGTTCTTTGAGTTTCGGCAGAGGTTGTTCCGGTTGACCTGTAAAGTCGCCCAGAACGCCCACTACGAACGGCAGTTCCTTAATTTCGATTGCGCCGCCGGTCTCTACGTCGTAGGTGATCTGAACGCGGGGCGGACGCACGCGGTCCAATTTATGCTGAGTGCTCGGTTTTGCCATATTAGCTCCCTACCTCTCGTGTTTTCGGAGAAGTGCCTAAAGGTGAATTCTTAAACTTGCAATCGCCGGGGAAGCGGTTGAGGTGGCCCAACCTCACAGGAAATTAGGCCATTTGCCACATGGCCCTAAGGGCCGTGGGACAAGGGTTTATCACAAGCACATACCTCAGTCAAGTCTTCCGCTTCTTTTTTGCTGCAATTCTATCGACCCCGTGCGATAACCGATCTCTTGACCGCATTCGTCAATGACAGATAGTGTTCCCGACCCCTCGAAACGTTTCGCAGTTCCTATCTGGAAAAGCGATTTCCAGGACATTTTTCTATCACTGCCCTTAAAAAAACCTGTTCGCTCGATGGACACCAGGTATTACGGACTGCGACGAGGGCAGAGTCTGCAAAGGCCGAAGTAAGGGCGAACCTCAATCCGTCCCCGAATTAAGTTTGCCAGCGCCCTGCTAACGGCCGGCTTGGATCAGCAATGGACTGAAACCTACCCACCCGGACCGAATCCCGGCCCTTGTAGGAGACCAGCGGAATCAGTCCGTGATCGAGAATTCGTTCGACGGCTTCCTCGGTCAGCAGCACCTCCGCGCATGGCTTCAAATGGGCATCACCCTCAACCCGATACGTGTGTAGGGGCAAGTTTTCCATTTGAGACCGGCTTCCCAGCCGCATCTCCCATCCGTCCTCACTGAAAGATTGGGCCAGCAACAGCGCCACGACAAAAGCGGAATTGCCCCATAGATATCCGCTATGGGAGAGACGCCCGGGAAATTCTTCGAATTCGAAGGACTCCAGCGGAGAGGTTTCCTGCCCATAAGGCAGTCGCAGCAAGAATCGAGGCAAAGCTAAGGCCAAAGACCCGGACTCAGGCCGCAAACGAAGCTGCTTCCATGAATCCTGGGCCTTTGACTCGCTCCAGTCGCGAGGATGTGGCGCGGCCTCGAGGGAGGAACAGCCCAGAAGGGAAGGATCCGCCTCTCCGAGCAATGCAGCGCCAGCGCGCTGAGCGACGGCCGCCAGTTTCGCGAGCAGCTGCGTGTCTTCGGTTCCCGATCCGAATTTGAAGTTCCCCACGACAACCGACCACGGATCCGCACCGGGCGTGTCGACCGCCTTTTCGACCAGCAACCGGAAGGCGCCCGACTTGCTGAGATCGTTCGACGACATCAGGTCTGCCGCTAACTCTTGTTTTGAAATGTCGATCAGATAAATCTTCAGTTGAGGCCCCGTTTCGACCTGTCGGACGAGCAAGAGCGTTGCACGCCAGATGGCTTCCAGAGCCTGAAAGTCAGGGTGGTGCAGAATCGCACCCATAGTGTCGCCAATCGCCCCGTCAACCGCCGCCACTACGTCCGGTTGGCGGGGATCAGGAGCGCTGACGGAATACTTGGCCGCGAGCTGGCGCGCGAACTCCTGGATCTCGCCGGTTTTGCGAGCAGGCTCCAATGCCACGCGAGCTTCCGTCTGCTCGATCATCTCGTCCAGCAGGCTGCCTGATGCCAAGCGAGCCGGACTTGGCGCCGATATCCGCGGGCTCTCGCTTTCGCGTGGAGCCGACGGAGGACGGAGCCCAACTTCGTCGGCTATCTCGGCGAACGCCGACGAGTCCTGCACTCGCTCCCGCAACGCTTTGAGTTTCTGGAAGGCCTCGTTCTCGAAAAGACGATCGGGATGAAAATCGTCCAACTCTGAGAACCGAAACACCAGCGGGGTTCCACGTTCGGTTGGCAGGTGTAATTCAGGGCGAAGTCTTAACAGCACTTCATCGAAGTTATCCCGGTCCATCGGATACGGACGGCGTTCTCCGACTGTCTTTGGCTCGATCACGCCTCGATTTTCTCGCCCGCTGAAATCGCCGAGAATCGCGATGCAGAAGGGCGTCTCCGAGGTGGGCTGCGCAACGGCGTTTTCTTCGCTGGCTCGCAAATTGACGCCACCAAAATCAAAACGGTTTGACATGGAAACTCCTGGCGACAACGCTGCCTTGGGGGGGTTGAGGCAGCCCCGACTTCCGTCTATTGATCCCGCTGCTGAGCGACTTGTATCTTGCGCAATCCTTCTTTCGCGTCCGAATTGTACGGCTGCAATTGCAGGATGACTCGATATTCCTGAGCAGCTTTCGCGTAATTCCCATTGCCGGCGTCCGACCTTGCCCACTGCAACAGGCGCGAGATATCTTTCTGGGTCATGCCATCATAGGTACTGTTGCCTTCGAACCCCACAATGGGAGTGTCTTCCGCCTTCTTGGCTTTGTCCTTGGGCGTCTTATCCACCGGCTTATTGACGGGCGGCTTCACCACCGGCTTCGCAGGTGGGTTATTGACCGGCTGCACTACCGGCGGAGGCTGCGGAATGTCATTTACCGGCGGTTCAGTTGTCGTGCCAGTTGCACCCGTCGGCGTCTCGTTTCCCTGCGAGGCATGTGAGGCGTTATTGAACTTAGGTTGAACATTGGGACCAGACCAGGGATGAAACAATACAAGCCCAACAATTACCAGCACGATCGCAACTGCCCCAACCACCATTTTCGAACCCGTGATGAACGAGCGCCGCTCCTCGAATTCCGCGAGGCCTTCCTCGAAAGCTCCTTCTCGATTCTTGAATCCCTCAGCGTCGGATGGCTTCCGCGAAGCGGTGTCGATCCTGTCTGAACCACTGGCCGTGTTACTGCGAGGTGTCGCGAAAGGCGAATTCACGATCATCGTGGCCCCAACCGGTGGACCGACCTCCGAAGTTGGAGGCGCCACGTTAGCCGAACTCCGCAGGCTGGCCAACCGCTCCGGTGACGTCCAGATCAACTCCGCGAGTCCGGCGTGTTCGGTTCCACCGGTCGTCAGCGCCGGCACAGCGCGAAGCTCAATGCCGGGGAGATCCTGGAAACATCGCGAGACTTCTTCAGAAAGAATGATCTGCCCTGGCTCGGCGAGGCGCAGCGCACTCTGCGCCATTCCTTGACTGAAGCCCGCCGCTACGGGCGGATGGATCAATACGGCCGCCCCCATGTAATCGCCCGGCCTGCAGGCGAGAAACTCCAGGATCGCATTCTCAATACGCTTCGCGGCTACCAGAGCATGGAGCGAATTATCGAAATGCGCGGCCATCGCGGCGGGCATCTCACCCGCGGTGCGGCCATGACTCGCCGCAACCAGGTCAGCAATCATGTAAACGAGAACGCTCTCGCTATGCCAGGTCAGCGGGGTAGTACCGCCATCTCGGCGCCACACTCGAATCGTCAGATCCGCGGCTGCGGACGCTGCAATTCGACTCCCCGTCGCCGGGCTTTGCTCGGGATTCAGGATCTCGAACTCTTTGCTGTCCGTCTTCGGTTCGAAAGGCACCATGGGAACTCGGGGACGCGGGGGAAGGAGGATTCGTCCGGGACAACAGGTTACGCCATATTGGTACGCGTGGCAAACATTTCACTCGCCTATTTCCCGCCAGTTACTCGCCACTGCCATGGCACAGTCGTGCCCCTCGTATCCCCCTTGCGCACGCTTGACTTCAACACAACACTGAGTATGATTACGGGCACCTACACAGGGTTGATTCATATGACGATAGCCGTCACCCCGGGGATTCTATGCCACGACGTTCGATGTTTCATGCTGCTTTCTGTCTTTGGCCGTTTCTGAAGAGACTGTGTCTTTCACTCCTCCTGATTGGTTTGGTGGTTCCCGCGGTCCAATCGAAAGATGTTCCCATCACCGCAATCGAACTCTATGACGGTCCTAATGGCGCCGCCTTTGTGCAACTGACGGGACTGCTGATCAATGGAAAGGCAGAACTCCGCAGTTGCACCGGCGTGACGCAGATCACCAAATCGAATTATGGCAAGCTCCCAAAAGTTGCGCTCACTTCGTCGGTGACCTCCCTGGAACGCGATGCCAAGGGGACCATGACTCTCACCCGTGGCACCGAATCGGAATGCGTGGTGCCGACCAACCTGAAATTCGAAAAAGATGAATCCCTGACCCCGGCACAGTTGGCGGACCGCGCCGCCCTGTCGGGACAGGTGCTGAGTTCTTCCGAAAAGGGTGTGACGACTCTGCCTCCGTTTAAACCCACGGTAAAGATCGTGTTCGTGCAATCGCCAGACACCGAACTCGCTGAATATCTGCGAGCTAATCGAGCGCACTCCATCGCACAATGGCAGGATTACCTGGCGCGGTACCCCAAAGCAGCCCACACAGATGCGGCCAAGCAAAGTCTGGCGGCGCTGCTCCTGAAAGACGGGAACGACGGCTTAGCCGCTTATCGCAGCTCCGCTTCGTCGAGTTCACCCGCATATGCTCAACTCCGAACAGCATATCTTCGCGCCGATCAGGCCCATGAACTTATTCCCACCAATGATGATGCCAGCAAGTTGCGCGACGCCGTGCACTCCGAGCTGGTGCTCGTTGCGGATAAGATCCGCGCGGAACTGCAAGCCTATCGCCAGGCATTGGCCAATCACACCACGGGATACGCGCACTTGGGAATTAGCCTCCAGCTAACGGAACAGACTCTCGGAGTGGATCCCCATTTTGATCAGGGTAAAACTCTCGAAGACGCAATCGGCGGGGAAACGAAACGGATTGGAGCAGCGATGCAAAGCGGAGAGTCGAATATCGCGGCGCAGCACTACGATGAGGCTGTAGCCGCAATCTCTGACTTCCGCGCTTTTGCCGACGAGGAACCACGCATTGGGGCGATTCTCGATACGGCTTACAAACATCACTTCGAGCAAGGCAAAGCCGATATTGCCAGTCAGAAATGGCGTGACGCTGTCCAGGAATACCAGAGAGCAGTCTCCATCAAGCCAACCGCCGAAGCCACGGCTGCTTTGAAGCAAGCCCAAGGCAGCCTGCAGTCCTCGAACGACCAGGCGGCCGCCGATAACGCTCTGCAGCAGAGCAATGCTTTCGAGCAGGACAAGAAATACATCGAAGCGTACGAAGTGGTGGCTGATCTTCCGGAGACCCAGCGCGCGCTGGTGAAAGATCGCATACAGGTGCTGGAGCCCAACTATGTGAAGAGCGCGTCCGACGAGGCTAAGCGCCTGATGGACGCTCACAACCCGATTCAGGGCCGGGCCGACGAGATTGGCGTACAGCAGGCATATTCATACCTTCAGCGTGCGTGCACTCTGGAGCCCGACAATCAGAACCTGAAACTCCGGCGCGATCTCGTTTCGCAAACGCTGAGTGATTACTATGTGGCTCGGGCGAAGACTTATCTGGATAAACCGCTCGGATCCGGCGTCGGTGTTGCCTGGCTTTACCTTCAGGAGGCACAGCAATACCAGCCGAATCGCGATGATATTCGCGATGAGCGTACCAAGTACTACGCCATCCATAACATTCGTTCCACCCTTTCCATCAAGGTAGTATTCCGCGACCAGACCTCGCGGCGTGACAGTTCTGGCTTTGCGGATCAGCTTTCTGATGCGATTGCTACGGGTCTGGAGACCACGGCGCTTCCTGTCAGAATCATTCGCGCTGCTGACGCAACACCCATCGATCCGAATTTCCAGTTGGTCGGCGACGTGCTTGAACATCGCCCGCTCACAAAGCCAAGCATTGAGTCCCTCGATTCCGAATACTTGGTGGGCACCAGGGACATACCCAACGAGGACTGGAACAGGGCCAGCCGCGAGTACGAAGCTGCGAACCAGGATGTTCAGAAAGCGCAGAGAACTCTCGAGGCCACACGGACCCATGGCAAGAAGAAGGACATTGCGACGGCCCAGCAGGCGGTCGATGATGCCCAGAAAAAGGTGGACACGTTGGGGCGCAAACTCGACTCCATCCCCAAGACCAAAATGATCGACGTGACAAAGCCGTACAGCTACACAAAGAAGACGATCGATCTGAGCGCAGTCGTGGAACTTGGATTTCGCATCACCGACGCCAGCGGCAGTGTCGTTGCTACCAATCCTTCCATCAAGAAGGAGGCGGAAAAGCAGTTCATGGTTTTGGAGAATGTGAAACCCGAGGACACCAAGGGTGTGAAGCAGTTAGGCACCACGCCGGACGAGAATCAGTTCCTCGGCGATGTCGAAATCGGCGCGCGAGGGGATTTGATTAAAGAAGTAAAAGAGAAGGTGCAGACCCTGCCCAGCAAGATTCTGGCCCAGGCGCGCAAGCACGTCATGGACGGGGATACGGATGGCAGCGCCGAGGAGTACATCCTGTACCTCAATTCGACTCCGGATACCCAGACCCCGGAACGCGATGAGGCCAGGAAGTTCCTCCACGATCAGTTCAACATGGTTTGGCCGGGCGGTACCGCCTAGCGCAGAACTGTTTTGCCCTGTATTATCCTAGTGCTGTAAATCGGCCGGCAGACCAGAAAGCAGGCCCTCGGCACATGTACTTCTTCCCCGGGTTGCCGCTTCACCCTGATGAAGCGACTTACTTCCGTGACCACTCCGAATATTAAGCGCATTGGCAAGTACGAAGTGATCGATCTTCTCGGTCGCGGGGGGATGGGTCTGGTTTATCGCGCCTTTGACCGGCAGCTCAATCGCGAGGTCGCAATCAAGACCCTCACCGAAGGATTCTCCGGTGATGAGGAAATGCTGAAGCGCTTCTACCAGGAAGCCGCGAAGACCGGGGCCCTGAAACATCAAAATATTGTCACGGTCTACGATCTGGGCGAGCAGGACGGCTTCCCCTACATCGTCATGGAGTACCTGTCAGGCGATCCTCTGGATCGTCTGATTCAGTCCGGCAAGTCGCAGCCGCTCGCCTTCAAGCTGAAGATTGTGGAGCAAGTCTGTTACGCCCTGGGCTATGCCCACCGAAATGACGTCATCCATCGCGACGTCAAGCCTGCCAACGTCATCGTGCAATCCGACGGCGTCGTGAAGTTGCTCGATTTCGGAATTGCACGGCAGGAGAAGACAGACGGGCATCTGACGCGCACCGGACACGTTATTGGCACGCTGCAATACATGGCGCCCGAGCGCTTGAGGAACGCTGCGTTCGACGGCCGGTCCGACATCTTCTCGGCCGGCATAATGATGTATCAGCTTTTGACCGGGCAACTCCCGTTCACCGGCGATTACAGCATCGTGCAGAAAATCCTGACGGAGAAGCATCCTCCGCTCAGTCTTTATATCGAGAACTATCCTCCCGCTCTGGACGCTATTCTCGACCGCGCGCTCGCCAAAAGTCCTGACGACCGCTACTCCTCAGCCGACGAGATGGCCGGGGAAATCGGATCGGTTGAGCAGGAACTGAGGAAAGAGCAGGTCAGCGGGTGGATTCAAAAGGCTGAGCGACTGGTGCAGGAAGAAGAATTCACCTCCGCGAGAGACATCCTGCTGCAGGTACTGAAAGTCGATAACCAGCAAGTCACAGCGCGGCAGATGATCGCGCTGGTTCAGCAGAATCTCAATCTCAGGGCGCGTGCCGAGCAAGTCCGGCAACTGAAAGCACAAGCCGAGGAGGCGTCGGCAGACAAGCGCTATGAAGACGCGATTCACTGCCTGGAAGAAGCCTGCGGGCTTGATCCGTCCAGTTCGGAACTTGCGGATCTACTGGAATCGGTGAGGCAAAAGAAGAGACGCCGGGAGTTGATCGACGGATATCTGCGCGAAGCTGATACCGCCCGCGAACGCGGCGATCTCGAGGCTGCCGGGGCGGTAATCGCCAAGGCTCTTGAGGTCGATCGTGAGGACTCTCGCGTTCGCGTCGCTCACGTGACTTTGGCGCGTCTGATCGAAGAAGCCACGCGGCAGGCCAAAGCCAGGAAATTGCTGGAGAGTGCACGCAAAGAAATCGGAGCCCGGCATTTCACCGCGGCGATGGAAGCCCTCGCCGAAGCCGAAAAAGTTGATCCCGCCAATCCTGAATTGATCACGCTACAGTCCGCTGCCAGGCAAGGCCGCGAGCAGGAGCAGCGCCGTCGCATCCTCGAACAACTTCAGAACGAAGTTTCGGTTGCTTCCACGGTTGAGGAATTGATGCGCGCCACAAAACTGGTCGAGCAAGGTCTGGAGCGCCTTCCCAACGAGCCCAGCCTGATCAAGCTGAAGGGCAACCTTGCTCGCAAACTGCGCGATGAGGAGATTCGCCGGCGCGTCGACGAGATCGCCCTGCGCTGCCGCAGCCTGATTGTGACTTCTCCGGAAGAAGCTTTGAAGCTTGTGCATCAACTCCTGCACGAAGCGCCGGGAAATGAGCGGCTGCTGGCGCTTCAATCCACGATCGTCGGTCATATTTCCGACCGTACCCAGGAGCAGAACCGTTCCCAGTATCTGCAGCGCGCGCATGAAGCGATGAGCGCTGGTAGATACCCTGAGGCGCTGCGTCTTCTGGAAGCCTGCCAGAGGGAAGGCATCTTCTCTCCTGAGATTGCTGAATTGATGGACTTCGCCCGCCAGGAGGCCGATCGCGGCCTGAAGAATACCCACATTCAGGGGTTGATGCGGCAGGCGCAGGAACTCATGGCGCGTGGAGCATACGCCGAAGTGGTCGACCTGCTGGGCGCCATCCGGCAGGAACCGGAGTCAGCTTCGTTGATGTTCGTCCTGGAAGATGCCAGAGCGCGCCTGCAATCCTTCGAACGAACCATCGAGTCTGCCTTGCTGGCCGCAGAGGAACTCCGCATCCACGAGCAGTACGCTGAGGCCGTTCGATTACTCGAGTCTCAGCCGCCATCTATCCTGCAGACTCAAGCTGTACAGAAAGCCCTGGCGACAGTGCGCGAGGCCAGTGCCGGTGAAGCCACAGCCCTGCAGGCGGTCGGTACCGCATACGCCGATCTCGAGTACGGGGGCGGCGGAAAGCGCACGCTGCAGGACAATCCGAAATCCCCGCTCCTCACCCGAATCGTGCCCATCTTCGCGTCGCGCCGCAAGTCGGTAGCGGATCGCCAGATGTCGTCGGCGATCGACCGAGCGCGCGCCGCGTTCGGTGCTGGAGACAAGAAACAGGCTGCCAAGGCCCTGGATTCGGTCGTCGCCTTCGCTGAATTCGCCAGCAAAGACCTGCAGAACGAGTGGCAAGCCCTCAGCAAGAAAGCGGGCAGGACGCGGCGTTAGTCAGTATTGGTACAAAATCTACCGCGGAGTTCCGGCTTGGTCGCCGTTTTCCACAGCAAAGCTCCGGACTCCGATTCTGTCCAGCCTTTCAGGGTTTACGGTGAGAGACCGATACGTTAGGATTCCCTGACTCAGCATGAACTACGTAATTCAAGCCGCCGGCATGACCGACATCGGCCTCGTGCGCAAGAACAACGAGGACAACTTTGGATACGACTTGCGCCATGGCATCTTCGTCGTCTGCGACGGCATGGGTGGACAGCAAGCCGGTGAACTGGCCAGCAAGATCGCAGTGGACACGGTCCTGGGTTTCTACCGTGAGACGGGCGATACGACGCGCGCCGGCGTGCCGCAATTCGAAGGCGTCTCGCAACGCGCCGCCGACCTCGCGGGGGCTATTCAACTCGCCAATCAAGCAATTCACGAAGCCGGCGCGAGGGACATCACCATTGCCGGTATGGGCTCAACCATCGTCGCAGTCGCGGTCGAAGGCAATCTGTTTTCGATTGCCAACGTCGGCGACAGCCGCATTTACCTCATCCGCAAGAGTGAACTTGCCCAACTGACTCAGGACCACTCCCTGGTGATGGAACAGGTCCGGCGCGGCCTGATGACTCTGGAAGAAGCCGAAAATTCAAAGATGCAGAACGTGATCGTGCGCGCCCTCGGAACCGACGACACGGTCGAACCCGATCTGGCCGATCACGAGTTCAGTCCCGAAGACGTGCTGCTGCTCTGCAGCGATGGTCTCTCGCGCTATGTCCAAGAAGACAAAATCGCGGAGGCTGTAAATCAGGACTCTCTGGATAAGGCGTGCAGCGACTTGATTGAAGCCGCCAAAGCGGGCGGCAGCGATGACAACATCACTTGCCTGCTGATTCGGGCCACACCGCCATCCTGGAAAGACCGATTCTTCGGCCGGCTTTCGGGACCGGCACAGAAGAGTTCCACCTGAATTCGGATTACTCCGTTTGGCATGTCATCCTGAACGTCGGCGAAGCCGTTGTGAGGGACCGTACAACACGGTGAAGCTTAGATGTTGTGGATGGGAATGCCCCAGGTGCATGTGGCGTACGGAGTCTCGCCGACCGCATTGCCGCTCTGCGCGATTCGTACGGTCCCTCGGAAGGCTATCGCCCTCCTCAGGATGACATCGCAAAGATCTATCTCCACTATTTTCCTGCGACCTGGCTGACGCACTTGAGCCCAGGCATATCAAAGAACGGATTGGCTGACCCGCCCACCTGCAACTGAAAGTCATACGACTTGATCTTGTTGTTGGGCAGCATCACCGGTTTTCCGTTGTTATCGATGACCCACTCGAGATTGTTATAGGTCAGATGATGCGCGCGCGCCACGAAATGGAAAACGGCCCACGGCCCGCTCGCCGAGTCCAGCGTGTCTCCATTCTTGGAGACATCAATATTTTCAGGGCCGCCCGTCCATACGAACGTTTTCTGTGCATCTTTACCGGAGAGCTTTTCGCTTCCGATCGTTACTTCCACGCCCTCCAGATTACTGGGAAGCGTTTTCAGCGTGTAGGAGAAATGCGGCGGAGCCGATCCATTGGGATACATCACCTCATTGAGAGCTTCCATCTTGCTCAAGAAGCGAAGGAATTCCGGTGACGGTTTGGCAGTTGCTGTCGGATTTGCTGCGAAGCCCGAGCCCACTTTAAGCACAAATGGTTCCACGCCTTTGTTGAGCTTCTTCCATTCGTCGCCTGCCAATAAAGAATAGAGCTGGTCGAGCGGCATCTCTTTCAACGAAGTTGGATCGAAGGGATACATCCCCCTCATCTGAGAACAGAATCCCGCGGCGGCGGCGCCAGCAGCTTTAAGCGGGGCGAGCTTATTCGGTCCATCAACTGCCGTGATCGGCCCCTCAAGCAACCGTCGTACTTCCTTCTCGTTACCAACCGGCTGCGAGTTATCGACTGGAATTGCCGTGATCACACCTGTGACGGCTCCCGAGGCATTCGATTGCGCCGTCGACACTTGGGCTAATACCGTTGGATCGGGAGCGCCGGGACTTTGGGCCGCAACGTGGACCGCAGCCAGCAATCCTCCGAGAGCTTTCATGTAGTCCTGCGTTGTTTTCGAAATCAGCACATCTGGCGGTTTGTCCGCTGGTCCCGGAGGCTCGACTGCCTGCACTGGAGCAAAAGGCGCTTTCACATCTGCCGGCGCAGGGTCAATGTTGTGCGAAACGAAATAAAATAGCTCCATGAGAGGAGATTTGGTGTCCGTAATCTTTGCCAGTTTCTTGTCGGCTTCCGGGAACCCGCTATAAGGAGGCACGGACGAAGTCTTCATGACGGTATTCCATTCATTCACGAAGTCCTGGTTGTAGCGATCCGTCAGCTTTTGACGAACGACCGCAGGATCAAGACCTTGGGCGACACTCTTCCCCAGGACCCATTCTTCTCCACCCATGTACAGCGATGGATTCTTCAGAGCATCCAACACGAACTGATATCCGCCGCGAGTAAAGGCCCCTTTCACCTTATGAGCGCTTATGATCACGCCGTTGGAGTCCGGATATTCCTCATTAAAGCTGACGTCGTGGTTATTCTGTGATGCCTTGGCAAGCAGTCCCACATAATACCGATCGATGCCAGCAAAGCCGTTGAGATAGGCCTGGGTATGGACGATCATCGCCGGAGAATTGCCGCTCGAGAATGGATTCTCCTTCGCAAGCTGCGTGCTGTAGAAGTCGAATTGCGACGATGCCAGGTCCTTGCGGTCTTTATCGATGTCCCGGTCCGCGACCCAGTGGCTCATCAGCACAGGTGTCAGGAATTCCTTTATGCTCTTTTCGTGAAATGAAGTCGTGATCAGATACGCTTTCAGTTCGCTGTACGTTTTCTCATAAGCATCGTTGGGCGCGTTTGCGGGCGGAGCGTCTGGAAGAGCCTGCAGACTGTCCACAATCCGCTTCTGCGACTCGCCAAACAGCAAACGGCGGAATCGGTCGAAGTAAACCGGCTTCGCGTCCCGATAAACTTCGCGGCCTGAATAAAGCCCCCAGCGCATACTCCACGGAGCGCCGTTCTCCTCCCAGTCCGAAAGGTCGACCAGGTCAGCGCGCAAGCGATCGAGTTTCTGCAAATCGCCGATCGAGGCGGGCTGGCGCTGATCAGCCGGAGTTTGCAACGTTCTCAGGTCCGTGACTTCGTCTTGCACACGGCTCTCCAGCGCATGATTTTGGAAGAATGAGATGGTGAAGCCGGCAAGAAAAATGAGTCCCAGAAAAGCAGCGAACCCCAACGCGATGCGGCGAAGCAGACTAACGTGAGAACTGGAGCCGCTGGCTGCCAGCGCCATCCGATCTTTCACCAGGATGTCGTTAAACAAACTGCTCAGGAAGACCCATTGCGGCATCCGGCGCGGGCCGCCGCCTCGTATCGCGGGAGGCGCCGCAACCTGTGAGCCGGCGCCGCGAAAAATCTGCGTCGCTCCCGAATTCAGCGAAGCCTCGGATGGCTCGGCAACCATCACTGGTGCCGCAACCACATCGTCAACCACCACCGGCCGCACACCGGTGAAGTAAAAGCCCCGCAAGAATGGATTCGTTCCAAGCTGAGTCGGACGGAGCAGGTCGACCACAAATTGCACCAGCAACGTACGAAGTTTCTTCAGCTCTCGCGGAAACTCATAAATCCCTGGCAGCTTGTCGCCATCGTTCTCTCGCGGAAGCAGTAAGATGCGACGCTCGGCGAGTGAATAGAAGATCTCGTCGAATGCCTTGGTCAACCGTTGTGTTTCCTGATCTGCATAGACCCCCGCGCTCAACGACCGCATGGGAAGAGTCGCACCGAGCACTTCTGTGGCCTCATCCTTACTCATCTGGCGGACAAATTCGGTGAAGAACGAAATGCGGTCCAGCTTGGTGAAGAGAACGTACACAGGAAAGCTGATTCCGAGAATCTGCGATACCTCTTGCAACCGGGTGGACAATCTCCGCGCGGCTGAGATGATGGCCTCGCTCGCCCCACCTTGCAAAAAGGTTTCGCAGTCGAAACACACGATGGCCGCACGTGGTGCCTGTGCCTTCTTTCCCACTGCCACCGAGAAGCGTGCCGGCTGCAGCAGCTTTACCAGCCGCCTCCAGCGCTCCCGCTGTCCCATCATCGAGCCCGATGGGTCTACGAATATTGCCTGGCGCGTGTACCACAGGTTGGCGGCTGAAGTCGGAAGCACCTCGTTGTCCCGATACACCTGCCCCGCCAGCAATTCCGGATCGAGAGCGGAATGAATGAGTACGGTCGTCTTCGTCGCGCCCGGGTCTCCAAGCACGAAAACAATGGGAAGGCTGCTCAGATCGGTGCCGCGGCCGAGGGTCGACTGCTTCAGTCGGCGGATCGCTTCGCGAACCAGCCCCTCAAGATCACCGGTTGAGTTTTCTTCCGATTCTCCATCCGCCGCGGCTTCTTTTTTCGCCTTGTTCACCTTGTGCTGGTACCAGAACGCGACCACGGCTCCAATCAGGCCGAGCACCGTCAGAGCACCGCGCAAAATCCATACATCACTGCCGTGCAGGGGTAACCATCTGCCGAGGAGAAACACCAGGGTCATGTAGATCAGCAGAATTAAACCGATCACCCAGTACATCAAGGACATCCCAACCCCCCTATTTCAGCAGTCCAGCCGCCAAGGCCGAGAGTGACGACGCACCCGACATCAACACAAACTTGTAGAGAATAAAGAGCACAACAACCACTACGGCCGTAATCAGCGCCACGCGACCGAGCACCCGGCTTAAGCGATCCGTGTGGGACATGCGAACCGCGTCCGCTGGAATGGCGCCGCGCGGCGACAACGCTCCCAGTGGCCCACGAATACGCCGGATCTTCTCCTGCGTTGCCGCCATCACCGACCGTAGGTCTCCCCCGGCGGCATACCTACCTTTGAACCCTAGTAACAGGCACAGGTAGTAGATTTCCAGCAGATCCGCAGTCTCCTGCGAATCGCTGCGGTTCAGGGCCTTCTGCAGCTCCTGGAAGAAAATTTCGCCGGCCAGTTGATGCCCGAACAGTTCCGCCTGCAGCGGCAGCCGAGGCCAGTTCACGAATACCGGGTTCCGCGAAGTCAGCACCGACTCGTCGAGGAACGCCACTACGGCAAAGATGACTTGCTTCACATCCTCCGCGCTGCACCCACGGCTGCGCGCCTCTTGTTCGGCAACCCGCAATGCCTGTCTCATCTGCGCGCGGAAGGTCTCGGCGTCCGACACCGCCTGCCGGTTGTACCGCAACCGCACCACGGCTGTGAAGACTTCCTGGAATCCCAGTGCGAGATTCCAGCCGCGCCGGTCCAGTGCCGGACTCGATCCTCGATAACTTCCCAGAGGTGTGACTTGTGAAGAACTCATGTCAACTCTCAAGCAAAACAATCAATTCCAGATCCGGGGAAGGCAGTTCTCCCGGCACGTACACGCCTACATTGCGCGTGCGCATAATGTGCTCCCAGCAGGGACCGTTCCGGGTAATCACGAAATACTGGCTATCCACCTTCGCCGAGACTGCCGCGGGCGGGACCTGCCGGTGATCAAGCTTTAACCCCGGTAGAGCGCGTCTCACCAACTCGGGGACGAATTGCGAGGAACACACCTTCACCAATTGCAAAGTCTTTGCAATCAGGTCCGCTTCTCCTACGTGCGACCGAATCCCAAGCATCCAGCGCGATGGCCCCAGGCAGCGCTCGTCGCGCACTTCGCCCTCGTAGAAGTAGCGCGCCGCAGCCTTCAAAGGGATTACGATCGCCTGCGACGGAACAATGATCTCGAGATGCCGCAGGATATGTTCCTCAAGCGCGGTGAAGCCGCGGCCCGGGTCCGAGTGGTCATAAACCGGGAGAGTGCGCGGGTTCGAATCCAGGCTGAAGGTGCACAGAGCTCCGGCCAGACGGGACATCTCGCGGAACAGGTCCTCCGGGTGGCGATGTTTCGCCAACAAAATATGCCTCAGCGGGGTCAGACTCGAATTGATCGCGTGCAGAAACCAGAATTGCGCCACCTGGCGGGCCGACATTCCGGTCTGAAACTTCTCTCCCGACTGCTGCTCCTGGGTTACAACGGCGCTCTTCTCTTCCAGGATTTCCACCAGCCGCTGCAACATCGAAGACAGGCGCTCGCTGGCGCTCACACGGAGGCATGGCGGAACAAACGTAGGATCGTAAACAAAATGGCCGGACTGATCGCGCATCACCCGCGCGATGGGCAAGGTCAGCAGGTTCTCATCGCGGCTCGGGACCACCACCAGCCGTATATTCTTGCGGCCCATCTGCACCGGCTTCGGCTCCAGGCCGGTGTTTTCATCGTGGACCAGCTCCGTCGTGCTGAGATAACGGGCATTTCCAGACGGGAAAGGATCCAACTCGCAATTCTGCTGTCCTGCAACCCACCGTGGGATTGCCAATGCGACAGTAAGGCTGTCAGTGGTCGGAAGAAACTCCTCCACGATGTTGTACGGATCAGGACGTGGATCGCATTCTGGAATATCGAAGGGCAGCCCATCCTGAAACATTCCGCGCGCGTGCAACAGGCTTACCGTACCGTTGCGGAGCGCGTCGGCATCCAACTGGCAAGCGGCCAGGCCATATGCGTCCTTCCACAGGCTGCTCGTAGCAAAATGGACGGACTCCTCGAAATACCGGTTTTGCGCCTGGAAATGGTGGGGCGCCAGATACATCCCCTCCGCCCACACTACTCTCGACAGCAACTTCATGCCGCTTCACCTGTTACAAGGGGGAATTTTTCGCTTTGTGCTTCACCGCCCGACAGGAATCTGTGCGTCGCGGCCAAGTTCACGTCTGGCCAGCGATGCTAGGCGGATACCTTCTCATTGTCAAGATTCGCGCCTCCTCGGGACCTGATCGTAAAACACCAAACCGCTTTAGTCTGAGCAGAATGAGAGGAGTGACGGGGGGTCTGAGCTGGTAAGGCGGGCGAATGAGCCCGCACCGCGGACGTTCCGAGTCGGATTTCAGAACCCAGGTTTGGGAGGCTCGGGTTGGAAGCAGCCGTGGCCCGTGGTAGCCTAGTGCGAACGAGGCCTACGCTTTCTGGAATGATGCCTCCAGTTGGGGTTCCCAGCTTCTTCATGACGTTTGAGCCCAAGCCGCCGCGCCCACCCGTATCTATCTCATCTCAAGGGACTTCATCCGATTCTGCGGACAACCATAAGGCGCAACTTTCGGATTCCGGCGGGGTTCAAACTGATGTGAGCACAGCCGCACTTGATCGGGCTATGTTGTTGGCTGCGACACCGCAAATGCCGACGGTGTTTTCCGCCGGCGCGGGACCGGATTCGCAGACCGATGCCGACATCATGCTCCGCGTCAAAGCGGGTGACCAGTCGGCTTTCGAGTACCTGGTGCAGAAATATCGCCGGCCGATGGTGAGCTTCATGTACCGGATGGCGCGGAACTCGGCTGCGGCGGAAGACCTGGCGCAAGAGGTTTTCCTGCGTGTTTATCGATCGCGCGAGAACTACGAAGCGAGTGCGAAATTTACGACCTGGCTGTATCGTATTGCGACAAACCTCGCAGTCAACCATGCCCGCGATTCGCGGCACGAACGACCCGAGGTTCAGGTCAGCCTGGACGAGCCGGACGACGACACCGGCACCACACTGGAGTTGCCGGACGCATCGTTGAACGCCGAGCAACAGATGGTGCGTCGCGAACGCATGCTGGCGATCCGTCGGAAAGTAGAGGCTTTACCCGAGCAGCAGCGGCTTGCGGTCATCATGCATAAGTACCAGCAGATGGACTACAAGCAGATTGCCGATGTGTTGAAGAAGAGCGAGTCGGCTACGAAATCATTGCTCTTCCGGGCGTATGAGACTTTGCGGGACCAGTTAAAAGAATTTATCTAGCAAGATTTGATTTGTGGGAAGAGACATTGGCGAAGAGCGTGAAGGGGAAGCAGTCATGAAATGCGAGGAGATTCGCGAAAGGGTGCTTGATGTGGCCGCTGGCCGCAGCGAGCCCACTAAGGAAGAAAGCAATCATCTGGCAAGTTGCGCCGCATGTGCGCAGCAATTGAAATCGATTCGGTCCACTATGTCGCTGCTCGATGAGTGGCAGGCTCCGGAACCGTCGCCGTATTTCGATGTGCGACTTCAAGCCTGCTTGCGGGAAGAAATGGCCAAGCCGCAAGCGAGATGGTTGCACTGGTTTCGTCGCCCCGTGCTGGCCGCCGCGCTTACAGTGATCATGGGAGTTGGGATTGGACTGTTCTTTGCGCGCGGCAACGGACCAGTTCCTCCGCGCCCCCCAGTTGCTGAGGTCGGAAGCGCAGTGAGCGACTTGCAAACTCTGGAAAAAAATAACGAGATGTATGCCGATTTCGAACTGCTGGATGATTTGGACCTGCAGCAGAATGTCGTAGCAACTCCCCAGAACGCCGACTAGCGAGAGGCGGTGCCCATATCGACAAAGGGCGCCGAACAGCCATGAAATGGGAGGCCCACATCCCGGGACGCTTGGCCGTCGCTCTGCTGGCGGTGGTCACGATGCTTCCCGGTTTCAGTTTGGCGCAAAAAACCGTACCTCACGCAGCGCCCCCACGGCCGGCCCCAATGCCGCAGCAACATATGTCGCGGCCGCAAGCGCCGCGTCCACAATCGGCACCTCCACAGCAGCGAGGCCACGCAGGCGACTGGTTGAGGCAGCACAAAGATTTGCCTCCAGAAGAGCAGGAGCGCGCTCTTCAGAACGATCCAAACTTCCGCCGGCTATCGCCGCAGCAGCAACAACACCGCCTTGAGCAGTTGCGTGAGTTTTCCAACCTGCCCCCTGCGCAGCAGTTACGCATCCTCAACCGCATGGAGACGTGGGAACACTTGACACCTGAACAGAAGCAGGAGGCGCGCCAAGTCTTCAGCCAGATGCGGCAACTTCCGCCTGACCGCCGGCGCTTAGTGCATAAGGCCATTGACGATTTGCGCGGCATGCCCCCTGATCAGCGAGAGCAAATCATCAACTCCGACCGCTTCAAAGGGATCTTCTCGGACCACGAACGCGACGTGATGCGAGACGCTACTCGGCTTCCGCTTGCCCCCGCAGACAGCGGAGATCAGCCGGGGACGCAGGAGTAGAATTCGCCGTCGGACCTCAGGCGTCAGCGCTCGGCAATTCAATCCTGATTTTCTCGGGCATCGTTACCGACCGCGCATTCTGTGTTGAGCGTTAACGCTCCAAAACTGGAGGGAAGTGTAGTGCGAGGTCTGAGGTCTGAGGTCTGACGCCTGAGGTCTGACGCCCGTTTTCACTTCCGCAACATGTTCCGCGCAATAAAGAACACGTTGGCCGGTCGCTCCCCCAACCGCCGCATGAAGTACGGATACCACTCGGTCCCAAACGGCACGTAAACCCGCATCCGCCAGCCGTCGCGCACCAGGCACTGCTGCAGGTCGCGGCGGATGCCGTATAGCATCTGAAATTCGAACGCATCGCGCGAAATCTTCTCACGGGTCGCGAACGCCTGGGCTTCGCGAATGATGTTTTCATCGTGCGTAGCCATGCCGTGATAGATCCCGCTCTTCATCAGGATCTTCATCAGCTTGATGTAGTTCGCATCGACATCCACTTTGCTTTCAAATGCGATGCTAGCCGACTCTTTATAAGCACCCTTGCACAAGCGAATCCGAATCCCTTCCGAGAGCAGTTTCTCCACGTCGCTTTCCGAGCGCTTCAGATAAGACTGGATCACGGTACCCACGCTGTTCGCATGCCCCGGCCGGCGGTGCAACTCGTGCACGAAATCGAGCGTGCGCTCTGTGTACGGAGAGCCCTCCATGTCGACGCGCACGAACCCCGGCGGATTCATCGACGCCGCCTTCGCCACCAGTCCGCTCACCAAGTCGCGAGCCATGGCCTCATCGACGTCGAGCCCCATGTGGGTCAGCTTCAGGCTTATGTTGGCGTTGAGCCCGTTGGCGGCAATCGCATCTAGAATCTGCTGATACAACTGCGCGCTGTGCCGCGCTTCCTCGGGATTCGTTACGTTCTCGCCCAGGTTGTCGATGCTTACGCTCATGCCGGCACGATTGACGACTTGTGTGACCCGAACTGCGTCGGCGATTTCTGTTCCAGCGACAAAGCGGCCGGAGACCCGTTGTCCGATCGCCGAGCGCTCGGCGAAACTGCGCAAAGAACGATTCTCGGAAAGATGGACGAAGAAGGTCCTCAACATGGAGTCCCTGCCACCTCGAAATGAATTGGGTTGTGCAACACAAGAAAGGTAGAGTTGGTCGGAATTAGGAAGACCACAGAATTTTGTATCACAACCGGGACTTACCGGGTGTGATCCAACTCGCACCTGCAGTTGAGCGCGGACGGGAATGTCGAACCGAGCATTCCCGCCGCTGTTTACGGATGCTTACCAGGTGTAACGCGCGGTGTAGGTGATCACCTTCTCGCCGTCGGGAGGAATGGTCACTGGAAACTCGATTGTCTGACTATCCTTTTTCTTGTAGTCGTCAGACTTCGTAGTGATCTCCCAATTCTTCCCGCGATAAAGATGCTCGACCGCGCGCACCTCTACGGCTTCCTTCTTGTGATTGCGCACTCGGATCTCGAACGTCTCGGTGGCAGTAGTCCTTGACGTCTCGACCGTGTAGTTCGTGCGCCGGCGCTCGCCCGTCACGTCAAACGCGTTACCGGTGTAGATGCGAATCGCTTCGTCCTTGGGCGTGTGGTCGATCATGTTCTCGCCGGTGAATTCCACCTGGCCGTCGTCATTGTGCCGGTAAAAGCGGACTCGCCCCTTGGGCAACGGCATACCCAGGTGATTCGCCTCCGAGTTCACGAACTCGCGCATCACCCAGACTTTGGGATTGGATTCCGTCCCGTAGGAATGATCGTTGCGAATATTCTCCCAGTTCCACCCGTTGTAGCGATTCGGATCGATCTTCGCCCCGTCATAAATATAGAGTTGCTTCGTCGCAACGCCTGATGCATGGATGAATTCCACCTGCTTGGTCTCGCGATCGCGCAGCGTCGTGCTGTGCTCAAGAGTGTAGAGATGGTATTCGTCAAAACTCTTTTCGGTAACCGGAGGAGACATCGCATCCATCGCCCCATAGATGGCAGCCTTTTGCGCGGCGCCCCTATACTCCATCCCTGGCTGAATCTTGTTCACGTCGCCTGCCATGAGCTTGATGCGGGCATTCTCAAAAGTGTGGCCGCTACGGTTGTCCATCGTGACCCAGCCCACAATGTCGACCAGATCACTCTTCTCCGGCGCAACAATGTTGTAGTCCGCTTTCCAACTCATGCCCCCGGTGACATACGAAAGCTCGGCGGGAAATCTCCCCGCTTTGTCACTGGCGATCACCCATTCCAGCCGCGGCTTCAGGATGGTCTCTCCGGTGAGATCAGGAAAGATCGGTGTCCCAGGGAGACCGAAGCGCAACTGGCCGCCGATCTCAACGATCGGTTCTTCCTGCGCTGGATAGCCCTGGTTGTAACCATTCACATTGAAGTAGTCCGGTCGGACGAACCCGCTGCGAATCACTTTTCCTTTCATCATCGAGTGGTCGGGCATCTCGAAATCAATGGTGCGGCCCTCGTATAGCGATAGCAGTGAAAACTGCGAAACCGGATCGTTGCGGTAATTCTGCTCCAGCACATTGATGACGTGGCGGCCCGAGGGATCCCGCAGGATCACCGAATCCGGCTCCAGGTGCATGGAGATGTCATTCACATTGACCTGGTTTACGCCCGACTTCAGATCCAGCGGCACATCTTGCCGGACCACGGCGAAATCCTGGTTGTAGATGGTGAGTGATGGTTGAGAAGCCTGTTGTGCAAACAGACTGCAGCAGAAGACAAAAATGCAGACCAAGCGAGCGTGCATGTAGCGATCCCCCGAAGTTTCCTGAGAGTGCTCCGTTGAGTCTCGTAACTCCAGGGTCTCGAACCGGCCCCGACTCAGCCTACCTCTGGAAGAACGCAAACGGGAGTGACCCTTGCATCGCGTGAGCCTGATTTGAAAGGGCACGGCCTACAGCCGTTGCCGCGAAGTGCTAGTTACGGTTACCAGGACGTTACCAAACGGCGATCCCGCCCGCGGCTATTGGGGATCAAACTTTATTTCTACCGCTTCCTTCGTTTCGTGCGGCGCGGGCTCAAACTTCCAGTGTCCCACGGCCGTAACGGCGCTCTGGGTCAGCAGTGGATGGCCGCCCAGAACGTCGATTTTCTTCACGCTACCGTTGGGTGCAACTTGAGCCTGGAGTTTCACCGTCCCTCGGATATTCATGGAATGGGCTAGTGTCGGGTATACCGCAGGAGTTTGAACCAGGACTTTTCTGGAGCCGCCGCTGGATTCCTGGGCGCTGATAGGCAAAACAAATACCGTAGCAATAAATAGTACCGCAAGGGTACCCCGCCGCATCAGGGGATTCATGGTGAGAACAGTCTAATGAATGGCAGCTTCTCGCCGAAGATCACGGAAGTAATGGCACTTATGCCTATGGCTTTGTTTTCACTGATTTTCACGGTTTCGAGAGAAGAACAATTCTCATTTGCCGTGCTCTTCCAGAAACTTCTCTACTTCCATGGCCGCCATGCAACCGGTGCCCGCTGCCGTAATGGCCTGCCGATACCGCCGGTCCTGCACATCCCCGCAAGCGAAGACTCCGTGAACACGCGTTAACACATAATTGTGGGTCTTCAGGTACCCCTCGGAATCCATGTCAAGCTGGCCGGCAAACATCTTGGCGTTGGGTTCGTGCCCGATTCCCAGGAACAGTGCGCTAGTCGGAAAGTCCCAGACCTTTCCGGTCTTCACATTCTTCAATTTGAGCCCGGTCACCTCATTCTTGCCGGCGTCATATACGTCCTCGACGATTGTGTCGAGCAGGAACTGGATCTTTTCATGCTTCTGCGCCCTTTCCAGCATGATCTTCGAAGCGCGAAACGCATCGCGACGGTGAATAATCGTCACCTTCGTCGCAAATCTCGTAAGAAAGAGCGCCTCTTCCATCGCAGAGTCGCCGCCTCCGACAACCACGATTTCTTTCCCCGAGAAGAAGAATCCGTCGCAGGTCGCGCATGACGATACCCCATGCCCGATCAGGTGTTGCTCGTGCGGCAACCCTAGCCATCGAGCCGAAGCACCACTGGCAATGATCAGAGTCTGCGTGTGAATCTGTTGATGACCGAGGTGTAGCACAAATGGTCTTTGGCTGAGATTGGCGCTGGTCAGGTGCGCCATGCGATATTCCGCCCCGAACCGCTCCGCCTGCTTACGCATGTTCTCGACCAGTTGCGGCCCCATAATTCCTTCGGGGAACCCGGGGAAATTCTCCACCATGGTGGTCATGGAGAGTTGTCCGCCCGGTTCGTGGCCCTCAATGACCAGCGGCTTCAGGTTCGCGCGTGCGGTGTACAGGGCTGCCGTGTGTCCGGAGCATCCGGACCCGATAATCACAACGTTCCGAGTTTCGCTCATGGATAGTTTCGTGCTAGCAAATTAGATGGCAAGTTCCCGATTACGATGCACAGCTGCCTTCTCGCAGCTTTTCCTTATGCGCCTCACTTCTGCGGTTGCGTAGGCTTCATCATCTTGGATTTTGGCGGAGCCACGGGCTTCGACTCAGCGCTGATTTTCGCCAATTCATCTGGAACAACTTTCTTCACTCCCAGCAGCGTCCTATAGTTCGCGAGCACTTCCGAAGCGCTGTGGAACAAAGGCTCATACGCACTTTGATTTGGCGCAGGTCCGGCCGCCGTCTCCTGGCAGCGAGCCAGCGCCACCGAAGGCTTGCCAAACCGCTCCAACCGCATGCGGCTGGCGGGCGTATTCACGCTCAGCATCGTTGTGGAACTCGTGACCGCCGAAGCGCTGTCCTCCAGCGAGACCTGAATCAGGTCCTTCGGATCACGCACGTGCAGCACCAGTGTTTCGATCATGTTCACGCCGTCGTTGCTGAACGAGTACTGCACGCTCGAAAACATTGCCTGCACTGAGAACTCACGCCGGATGCGCACATAGTTCGCAATCGAGGGCTCACCCGCAACATGGCCGGCCGCTCCGGCTTCCAGCATGGTGGGCATGTCGGTCAAGGTCGAGCGTCCGCGCGACACCTCGAAGTCCGCGTCGAATAACGGTTGCTTCGGGATCTTCGCCAGCGCGGCCGCAATCTCCTTCTGCTCTTCGGCAGAGGGCGTGCAGACATTCAGCATATTGACCTTGACCTGAGGTTGTTGCGAGGCCGCCGCCTCGGGCTGCTGCTGCCCCATCACCCCGGCCGCACAAATAATCGCAATCATGCTGATGGATAGTTGGAGAATCGGAATTCTAGGCACGCCGGAATTCTAAATGAGAGCGCCCAGAATTCTAAATTTCAAAAAGCGACGCAAGGTCGCGAAGGCCACCGCGAACGTCGTAAAATCAAAGTATGGCGAATCTGACGTTGGTGTACGGCATGAGGCTGCTTCCCTCCGAAGACGTGGTCGAGGTCGGCCAGGCTCCAGTGAAACTCGCAAATGGACGAGAGGCGCACGTCACCATGCACGTCCTCGAGGGCAGTAAAGAGCAGATCGAGAAGCAACTTCGTACCAGTCTGGAGGCGTTCTTCGATCTCTATCCCGAGATCTAGGCGCCCGAGTCGGTCATCCATTGGCATTTAGTCATCGGCTGTGGCTAACAAATCGCCAACTGATTCGGTGCGATTCGTCAAACTGAATCTTTTCTCTAGCCGTATAATTCCTAATCTTCCAGGTGCCCGATACGTAGTATGCAATGGTCCTATCCAGAACTGAGGCGCAAGCTGATCGAGGCAGATCTCTGGCCGCAGGGCCGAATGGCCCGCCTGGCTTGTTATTTGGCCGCACTCGCCGTGGTTCTATTCGCTTTGGAGAAACTGCTCGGCCTTTTCTCGCTCTCCTGGGGGGAGCACCTGGGTGGATGGGTCACCTTTCTCACATTTCTGGCCTGCGTCCTCTTCTTCATTCTGGGTTTCCGCTGGGTCAAACGCCGAATTCTCTGGCGTTTGCGCAATCGCCTTATCGTGACCTATATGTTCATCGGCGTAATTCCTGCCGTGCTGCTGGTCGCGATGGGACTCATCACGCTTTACGGACTGGGCGGGCAATTCGCCGTCTTCGTGGTAACTTCCGAGACTGATGCCCAGTTGCGCAGTCTGGCGGCTGTCAATGCGACCGTGAGCAGCGAACTCGCGGCCCATCTGGAGCGCGGCGAAAAACCTGTACCGGAGTCTCTTGCCGGCCTGATCAAACGCGACCCAGCCTGGAGTCGCCGCCAGGTATGTGCCTGGTACGGCGATAAGCCCCTCCCTCTTTGCAACGAATTCCACGGCGATTCCATTGCCTTCCCAGGTTTTATAAAGAGTAAGTTCCAAGACCTCGTCCGTGATCACGAGCGGTTACACCTGCGAGTGGGATCCTCGCTGGAGGTCGGTTCCAACCGACTGACCGTGGTCACCAGCGAACCGTTCGACAAGGATCTTGTGGGAAAGATCGCCGAGGGCCTTGGGGAAATCACCCTCTACACCACAGCCGAAGATCAAAGTTCGCCGAAACAGCAGGCTCCCGCAACAACCGGGGTAAAGGACAAAACTCCAGTTTCGAGTACCCCGAAACGCACCAGCGGATTTGTGATCAACGCCAACGACAATCAACGTGCCGCGTCCCCAGGTGGTCCTCGGGTCCTGCATCCGGCTTTCACCGTCGGATCGATGCCTGAATCCACAGCCAGCTTCGACCGGGAAATCACGTTCGGTACACCACTTCCCGTAGTCGATTGGGAAAATGGCACTTCCGATAAGTACGGTCCCGTTCTCCAAGTCACGACTCGTCCCGCAGTTCTCTACAGCCATCTATTTGCTGCTCTCGGCGAATTCGTTCGTGGCGTGACCTACATCCTGATGGGGGTCGCGATCTTCTTCGCGATCATTGAACTCATTGCGCTGATCATCGGCACGCGCATGACCCGCACCGTAACAGCGGCTGTGGCGGACCTGCACGTCGCCACTCGCCACGTCGACCGCGGCGACTTCAGCCATCGCATTCCGGTGAAATCCAGCGATCAGTTGGCGGATCTCGCGAATTCCTTCAACTCCATGACGGCGTCCATCGAGAAGCTGATGCTGGAACAGAGAGAAAAGCAGCGGCTGGAGAACGAGCTCGCCATCGCGCAGGAAGTGCAGGACCAACTATTTCCGCGGCAAACCGCCGGCCTCGAATCCTTGGAAGTCCACGGATTCTGCCGCCCCGCTCGCACCGTAAGTGGCGACTACTACGATTTCCTTTCCGCCAGTTCGCACAAACTGATCCTTGCCGTCGGCGACATCAGCGGCAAAGGAATCTCCGCCGCGCTTCTCATGGCGACGATCCACTCGGCGGTTCGAGCGTACAGCGTCGAGAACCTGCCACAGATGCGCGAACCTGTCGCTGTGGGCGCGGTTGCCGGCTCGGGAAGAATCATGGCCACATGGCCTGAGGGCATTGAAGTCTCTCCCGGAGCGCTGCTCGGCCTTCTAAACCATCAGCTCTTCGAAAGCACCCCGCCTGAGAAATACGCTACGTTATTCGTGGGAATCTACGATGGCCGCTCGCGTACCCTCACCTACAGCAACGGAGGCCACCTGCCGCCGATTCTGATCGGAAAAGACGGCACCGTCCGCAGACTCGAAGCTGGCGGCACTGTAGTCGGCCTCTTCGACGGCATGACTTACGAAGAGGACTCGGTCGTGATGGTTCCCGGCGAAGTCTTCCTCGCTTACAGCGATGGCGTCACTGAGCCCGAGAATGATTTCGGCGAGTTCGGCGAGCAACGCCTGATCGAACTGGTGCGCGAGAACCGTAATCTTCCCCTGCCTCAGATCAGCCAGATCGTCACCATGGCGGTAGACGACTGGATCGGCGACAACGAGCAACCGGACGACGTCACGCTGGTCCTGGCACGCGCGCGATAGGTGCGATTCTGGAATCGAGGGTGCCCCAGCCTTGTCGCGTTCTGTGCGACAGAGCCTGCCCTGAGCGAAGTCGAAGGGGTGGGGTTTTTGATTTTTCGTACAAGTCGTTCCGAACGGGTCGATAAACGAGATCAATACTGTTGCGTAACTCACGCATTCCTCATCCCAAACCCCATTCCTCTGGACTTCTTCCTTGTTGACAGAAAATTCTTAATGCAATATTTTGAACGTCCGGAGAGAATCAGTTCGGACACGCGGGAGTAGCATAACCACGGCACTGCGCCGGGGCTCCATCCCGGAGATGACGGTTCGAAACCGTTCCTCCAGCCCCAGTTTTTCTGACAAACAATTCAGATTTTCTTCTGCTTCCACCTTCCTTGCTTGAACAGGATGGCGCTCGCCGCCGCCATGGCCGACTCGGCGATGGCGATCGAAAAGAAGACTCCGTTCGACTTCATGCCCAGCGGCTTCGCCAGCACATACGCGAGCGGAATTTCCAGCAGCCAGAAGCCGAAGAAGTTCACGATGGTCGGAGTAATCGTGTCCCCGGCTCCGTTGAAGGCCTGCATCATGACCATGAAGTACGCGTACCCCAGGTTGCCGTAGCTGACAATCCGCAGGCACGCCGCTCCCAAAGGCACAACCTCGGGATCCCTGATAAACAGCCGAACCACCGGCTCGGCGAAGATCACAAAGAAGACGCCGACCGCACCCAGGAAGAGCACGTTGTAGAGTCCTGTCCTCCACACCGCGGCCTCGGCACGATCCGGCTTCCCCGCGCCCAGATTCTGGCCAACCAACGTTGCAGCAGCGTTGCTCAATCCCCACGACGGTAAGATCACGAAGATCACAATTCGAATTGCGATCGTGTACCCGGCCAGCGCTGCCGCACCAAAGGTGCTCACAATCCGCACCAGCCCGATCCAACTCGTATGCGCAATCGCAAACTGCAAAATTCCCGTCAGCGACACGCGGACCAGCCTCCACAGCACGCTAAAGTGCACGTGAACCTGCCGCGCCAGCACACGAATACGCTCCGTCCCTTTGAAGAGCCGGTAGAACTGGTACATCACGCCGATGCTCCGCCCGGTGAACGTGGCCAGCGCCGCTCCCGTCACACCCAATTTTGGGAACGGTCCCAACCCGAAGATCAGGCAGGGGTCCAGAAAGAGATTGATGATGTTCGAAACCCAGAGCAGGCGCATTGCGATCGCCGCATCTCCCGCGCCGCGGAAGATCGCATTGTTCAAGAACAGCAGCAGTACGGCGCAGCTGCCTCCCAGGCAGATTCTCGTGTACCCGCTGCCCACCGCCACAATCTGAGGAGTCGCTCCCATTAGCCGCAGAAGATTCGGGGCAAACAACAGACAGGGCACCGCGATGGCCAGCGAAATCATCAGGCCAAGGAAGATCGCCTGCACCGCTGCATCGGCCGCTCCTTCCGGATCCTTCTCCCCGATTCGTCGCGCGACCATCGCCGTGGTCGACAGACTCAGGCCCATGCCCACCGCGAACACAAGGCTCAGCATCGACTCGGTCAGCCCGACCGTAGCCACCGCGTCCGCCCCCAGCCTGCCCACAAAGAAAACGTCTACCACCGCAAACAAAGACTCCAGAACCATCTCGAGGACCATGGGCACGGCCAGCAGCAGGATGGCGCGATTCAAGTCGCCGTTTGTGTAGTCCTGATGCGAACCTCGAACCGCCTCCACCAAGGACGACCAAAGTGAGCGGCGGGGCTCCACCGCCGCAACAACAGTATCCATACCAACCTTGAACTTTCTGCAATGGCGTCCGCGACCGCGCAGACTCAATGCTTTCGAGGAAAGACAAATCAGGGAAGCCCGACGACCGGGCGAGCAGGGGAGCGAATTAGCGAGGGATGAACATGGTGTTCCTCAGCGCGGATCGTTTGAATTGCGGGTCCCACGGGAAACGAACAGCGTTGGCGAAATATTACCGCACTTGGAATGGTATATCCAAGTAGAAAAGCGGCGAAGGGTCGGAGGTCCCTTCGCCGCTCTCTCAGGAGGTATGACTGACGTTCGCTCTCTGCAACATCGCCATCCTCACGCTTGGCGCATTGCCTGGGAAGATCACTAAGTATAGAGGGAACCGCGATTCAGATTATTAGAATCGACTCACAAACGAATGCATTGCCCTCGGATTGCTAGCCAGCTATTTCTTGGCCAAAGTTAATACTCGCGCCGAGATCGCGGAATTCTTCAGCGTGCCCCCCACAACCAACGGACCGATCGGCGTAAACACAATCCCTCGCGTATCCGCACGCACGTCATACGTGTCGTCCGTGATGGTTTCCCACTTATTTCCATGCAACTCGAACGCAAATGTCACCGGCGAGAGTTCTGCCTGCTTCCCATCATTGTCCAGACCCTTGTAATTGTGCGGAGCCGTGGTGCCTCCGGAGAAGAGGAACCGGTGGTCGTGCTCCCCCGCCCCCGCCACAATTCCGAACCGCCCGGGTCCGGGATGAGCCGGCAACTTGCTCCACTCAATCTTGTTCGGATCTTTATGGTCGATCTTCCCCATCCAGCATTCGTCGGAAGCCACATACTTCGCGCCGCCCGGGTCTTTCTTTGCACCGTCTACGTACACGATCGTCTCATCGGCGATTCCTCCCGCATGCCCGAACACTGGTGTGCCAGGAAACGCCGTCGCCTGACCCCATGTATCTTTCTCCACGTCATACACCTGCACACTGTTCACGGGCCCGCTTCGCGACCTGCCGCCGACCAAGTAAATGTAGCGGTCGTGCGTCATTCCGATGACCGCGCTGTCCACAGGTGTCGGTATGTCTTTCGCGCGGTACCACCGATGTTCCCCGGGAACATACGAATTCACATCGCCTAATACGGACTCAGTTCCCTGCCCATCGATCGTGTATCCGCCGAAAAGAAAGACCTGACCCTTCGCCCCTAGCGCGGAAGCGCCCAACCGTCCCGCCACGCCCGGTACGGGACGCCCTTCGATCCACCTCCCTGACCTTAGACTCAGAACATACATTTTGTTGCTCACGTCGTCCCAGGTCTTCTTGGTTCCAAGTCCCATGAGCGAGTAGACGTCAAGCCCGCCCCTCAGCGAAGCAACGGCATTACTGGTAACCGCGTTCGGCATGGGGGGGATCTTAGGTTGATCGGCTGCCAGCAGTAGAAGTGAAAACGCGACAGGGAGGAAGAGCACAAGGCGTCTGTTCATCGCAGCAATATTACGTCTTTCGAAGGAGCGGGGGCAAAGCAAGCCTCCGCGCGAGAAGGCTCCCCTCTGCGAACTCCGCGGGATTTCTCTGCGTCCTCTGCGGTTAAGGTTTGCGGTAGAGTCCGCAAACCACGTAGACAACGATCGCGAATCCCGTTACTTCACCAGCCCCTGCCGCACTCCGTGGATGAAGTCTGTGTAAGCCGGCGTCTGTCCGATCGACCGCATGTAACTCGCAATCTGCCCGCGATGATACGCCGAATGCATCACGACATGAGTCAGCACATCGACGATCGCGCTCGTCCACGCCTCGCCCTTGCTGTTCTTATACGAAATCGTCTGGTTCACATCCCCTGCGGTCACCAGATCAAGATACGCATGCCATTCCCCGCCCAGTTTGTCAGCCTCAGCTTCGCACTGCGATAAGTTTGGTTCCGGCCAGACCGGCACGCTCTGCGGCACTTGCCGGAGCCGCTCCAGCCATACCCGCTCCGCCGCCAGAATGTGCGCCATCAATTGCAGTGAGCGGGTATTCTCCCCACCACTCGACCGGACGGCAGCCAAAACCTCATGGTTTGCCCATGCGTTATAGACAAAATCCTTCCGCAAATAATCAGCAAGATTCAAAACACCCTCCATCCACCCTGTTCAGCGTACTCTAGTCGGTGGTTCCGAACACGGCGACCTTGTAACCATCCTTTCACATTGGGAGAATAGACTTCGAGGCGAAAAACTCTGACCGAGATGCCACGCAAATCCCCCGCACACAAAAAACCGGACGAAGAGTCGACGGCTGGCCCGCGTGCGAAAACACCGGCACCGAGCGACCCTGACGACCTTGCCAGCCTCGCCTTGAAAGCCTGCCTCATCGCCCGTGACGCCGCATTCAACGTCCGCGACCTGCTTACGAACTCCTCGCGCATGGCCTTCCTTGCCATCAAAGATTGCGAGAAGGAACTCGACCTGATCGAGCGTCAGATCGATGAGCGCCTGCCCCAAGCCATCACTCGCGTGAATGAGACCCGCGCGCGCCAGCTGCTCTCCAGCCTCAAGTCGACCACGGATCTCGAACGTATTGGTGACCTGGTCATGAGCGTGGCCTTGCGGGTTCAGGCCCGCACCGCAAAGATTCCAGCTTCCGACTCGCGCCAGCTTGTAGAAATGGCGGCGGTACTGCGGGACATGCTCGACCTGATTCATCAAGGATTCTCGAACCTGGACCTGGAATGCGCGCGCAAGGTCCTGCAGATGGACAAGGAAATCGATCGCGTCTGCCACGCTCTTTTCCAAAAACACCTGGCCGAAACCGTTCCGCAGGGCGACACCTCAGGCTTTGAAATCCTGCTTATGGCCCAAGCTCTCGAGCGCGCCGGCGACCATACCACTAACCTGGCCGAAGATCTCTACAGTCTTATCGAAGGCCGCAGCCTGCGGCACATGCCTAAGAAGAAGGCCGCGAACTGATTGCGTCAGGCTTTAGGGTCGAGGGTTTTAGGTGTTTAGGTTTTAGGTTTTAGCTCACATCTCATAGCTCATAGCTCTTCCACAAATTCATCATTCGTTAACAAACCCGAAACATTCGCGCAACATTCCCGCCATAGAGTTCTTGAGTATCCGATCTCATTCGTGTTCCGAAGTGTCTAGCTGAGTAAGACCCTGAAGCCACATGCATTTGCCGGCAGAACCCTCAGAACGTCTTAGCGGTGGCGCCTCCGTGTCCAATCGTCCCATCATTTTTGTGGTGGAGGACGAAGAGGATATCGCTCGACTCATCTCTCACAATCTCCAGGCTGCCGGATTCGAAGTGCAGAGTTTTGTCAGCGGAGCTTCTGTTCTTACCGAGGCGGTCCGCGAATCACCCTCTCTATTTCTGCTGGACGTGATGTTGCCCGGCACCGATGGCTTCGAACTCTGCCGCCAGATCCGCCAAACCCCGGCGCTCTCCGCCATCCCGATCATCTTTCTCACGGCGAAAACGTCGGAGGCAGACCGCGTCAAGGGCCTGGAACTTGGCGGGGATGATTACATCACCAAACCGTTCAGCCCGCGCGAACTGGTGGCGCGCATTCGAACGGTACTGCGCGGCCTCGGTCACTCGTCCAGTGGAACGGAGGTGCTCCGTTTCGGCGACCTCGAAATCGACATCTCAAGCATGACCGTTCAGGTCGGCGGACACAACGTCCTGACCACTGTTCGTGAGTTCCGCCTGCTCGAGTATCTGGCCTCGCATCGCGGCCGCGTCCTCACCCGCGATCAGCTGCTCGATGCCGTATGGAAGGAGACTCCCTTCGTCACCCCGCGTTCCATCGATGTCTACATCCGCCGCCTGCGGGAGAAGATTGAACGCGATCCCCGCCATCCTCAGTATCTGAAAACGCTCCGCGGTATCGGCTATCGCTTCGAAGTGCCCAAATAGACGCCTTTCTCTGGTTGGGGAGTTCAAAATTGACCCCCACTATTTTCTCCGCGTTCTCCGCGCGTCCTCTGCGTTCTCTGCGGTTATGCTTTTTTGTCCCAACGCCGCTCAGTCATTTATTCTGTCCTGCATTCCCTTTTTATGCCGAACAAGTCCAAACCTCTGTGGAAGGTGGACGACCAGCAGGCTCGTCTGGCGGAACTCATCGCTCCATCAGACGAACCCGCGAAAGACAACCCTCTGCGGCGGGACGTACGCTCACTCGGCGCAATCCTCGGCCAAGTGATCTCCGAGCAGGCAGGACAGGAGTTGTTCGAATCCGTCGAGACCTTGCGCCGTCTACTGATTGAGCATCGCGACAGCACGCGCCGCAGTCCCGGGGAGTCGCCCTCCGAAGAACTCATGCGCCAGGCGCAGCAACTCATTTCAAACATGGACCTCGCCCGCGCCTATCAGGTGACCAAAGCCTTCGCGACTTACTTTGAGCTCACGAATCTGGCCGAGACCAATCACCGGAAACGACGCCGCCGTGCCGGCAAATTGGATCGCGATCAAGCTCCTCTCGCCGGTTCGTTTCGCGGAACGCTTTTGCGCATGAAAGAGGCCGGCATGTCGGCTCAGGATGCCCTCGCTGCCCTGCGCCAGATCCAGATCACTCCGGTATTCACCGCGCATCCCACCGAAGTGGCCCGCCAGACCGTTCTTCTGAAGCGCCGCCGCATCACCAAACAACTGGAGCGTCTCGACCGCTTGCCGCTCACTCCGCAAGACGCCGAGATCTGCGAAAACAACATTCGCGCCGAGGTCACCTCGGTGTGGCAAACCGACGAAGTCCGGCTGACGAAGCCGACGGTCGATGACGAAATCCGTATGGGCCTGCGTTACTTCCGCCTGTCGTTATTCGACACCCTGCCCCGGATCTACGAAGAAATTGTGGAATCCTTCCGCGATGTCTACGGGCTTGAACTCGACGAGTCTTCGGTTCCGAACATCGTCCATTTTGGCTCATGGATTGGCGGCGACCGCGACGGGAATCCCCTCGTCAAACCCCATTCCATTCGTCATGCGCTCGAAATGGCGCGCGCTGTAATCCTCCGCGAATACCTCGACGACGTCGAAGCGATGAGCGATCGTCTCAGTTCTTCGCGCCGTCAGACGGCAATCTCAGAAGATCTTCTTGCTCGTCTGCATCACTACGAGCGCACCATCCCGGGCGTGCACCTTGCCTGGGGCCCACACAATCAGGCCGAGAGTTACCGGCGTTTTCTCTCTTACATCTTTCACAAGCTGCGGCACACTCGGGAAACGGTCGACGCGCCTGCATCTTATCGCAGTGCCGCTGATTTCGAGCAAGACTTGGTGCTCATCCAAATGAGCCTGAAGGCGAATCGCGGAGAGCGTCTCGCCCACACCTACATCTCTTCCCTGCTGCGAAAGGTTCGCAAGTTCGGATTCCATCTCCACACCCTCGACATCCGCCAGCATGCGCGAGTGCATGCTCAAGTCGTCGATGAACTCGGACAACAGCCCAATACTGAACCCACGTCGGAGGTCGCCCGCGAACTGCTCGACACATTCCGCACCATTGCCGAGCTAAAGCGCACCTACCCCAGCCAATCGATTCGCCACTACATCATCAGCGGCGCCGAATCTGAGGACGACGTCATGAATGTTGTCCGGCTTGCAAAGACGGCCGGCGTCCAGCTTGCGGCATCCGCTAACGATCCCGGCCTGATGCCGGTTCCTCTTTTCGAGTCGATAGACTCGCTCCGTGCCGCGAGCAAGGTAATGCGCCGCCTGTGGAGCAGTTCCGAGTATCAGCCCCTTCTCGATTCGTGGGGACGCTGGCAGGAAGTCATGCTTGGCTACTCCGATTCCAACAAAGACGGAGGCATGCTCACCAGCACTTGGGAACTCTACAAGGCCCACCGCGAACTTCATCAGGTAGCAAAAGAATTCGATGTGAACCTTCGCCTCTTCCACGGCCGAGGCGGCACCGTCGGACGCGGCGGCGGGCCAACGCATTCCGCAATCCTGGCCCAACCGCCGGGATGTTTCTCTGGCCAGATCCGCGTCACCGAGCAGGGCGAAGTGCTGAACTGGAAGTATGCTGATCCCATTCTCGCCGAGTGGAATCTCGAGTTGATGATCGCCGCGAGTCTCGAAGCTTTCACTCGTCCCACATTCGCCGGGGAAAGCCAGCACGACGTGTGGGAAGAGGCAATCGAAGAGATGTCACAGGAAGCGTATCGCGTTTACCGCCGCGATATCGCCGACGATCCCGACGTCCTCGAATATTTCGAGCAAGCCACACCGGTGAATGAATTGGATTCCGCCCGCATCGGCTCGCGTCCGGCACGCCGCAGCAAAGGACGGCGCCTCGAAGATCTCCGCGCCATTCCCTGGGTCTTCGGCTGGATGCAAAGCCGCCACGCTGTCCCCGCCTGGTTCGGCGTCGGTCACGCTCTTGAACATTTCTCCGAGAAGAATGCCGCGAACGAGCCACTCCTGCGGCAAATGGCTCGTGGTTTTCCTATCTTTTCCGACCTGCTTCGCAATGTCGAACTGGGCATGGCCAAAGCCGATCTCGGGATCGCCCGCGAATACTCCGCGTTGGTCAAGAATTCCGCGCTCCGCAAGCGTGTCTTCTCGATGCTCGAAGCAGAATTCCTCCGCACCCGGCACATGATCTTGCGCATCACCGGACAACGCGAACTTCTGGCGCGAAACCGCGTGCTGGCCCGCTCCATCCGACTACGCAACCCCTACGTCGATCCCATGAGCCTGATTCAGGTAGAACTCCTCCGCCGCAAACAGCACGGACAAAAAACTTCGGAGTTGGAATACCCCCTAGGCGCAACCATAAACGGAATCGCCGCTGGCCTGCACAACACCGGCTAAAGGTATTGGGTTTTCCTTAGTGGACCTTAGTCTCCTTCGTGGTTAAGGATCTTTGCGGGTGCTAACCCCTGGCCCGGTCGCGCGTCCATTACTATGCTGTCCTGCAGGCGGATGTGTGTTCGGAACTTGATCCTCTACCAATGCGTACTATCCAATTGCAAGCCTGCTCAACTCATCCAGGAGATTTATGCTAATCACTCGCTTCTTCGCTGCCGTCGTGCTATGTCTGGCCACATCCGCTGCTTTTACCCAAACGATCCCGGCACGAAGCGTCCGCCCCGCAGCGGCCTCCAGCGCCGCCGACGAAACCAATGTCCCCAAACTCGAGCATTTCGATGCCAACCTGGTCGACAAGACACTCGACCCCTGTAACGATTTTTACAAATACTCTTGCAACAAGTGGTTGACCGCCAATCCCATTCCCGCCGACCAGGTCTACTGGAGCACCGGCAGCGGCCTTCAACTGTGGAATGAGGGAGTGCTTCGCGACACGCTGGAGGCGGCCAGCAAGAACGATCCCAACCGCACGGCCGTCCAGCAGAAGATCGGCGACTATTGGGCCGCCTGCATGGACGAAAGCGGCATCGAAACCGCCGGACTCAAGCCTCTCCAGTCAGAACTCGCGCGAGTTGCCGCGCTCAAGACCAAGAAAGACATCACGATCGAGATCGCCCATCTGCAGCATGCTTATCCCGGCGCATGGCAGCCCGGAGACAACGAAAGCAGTTCGCCGCTTTTCGGCTTCACCGGCCAGCAGGACTACGACAATGCCTCCATGGTGGTCGCACAAATCGATCAGGCCGGACTCAGCCTTCCCAACCGCGACTATTATCTGAAGACTGACGACAAATCGAAGGAGATTCTCACCAAGTACCGCAAGCATCTGCAAAAGATGTTCGCGCTGGCGGGTGAGTCGGAATCACAGGCCGCCGCCGATGCCGTAACGGTCATCGAACTCGAAACCGCACTGGCGCAGGCCCAGATGGATAACGTTACACGCCGCGATCCGAAGAACATCAACAACAAAATGAGCCTCGCGCAGATTCGCGCCCTAGCACCTTCCATCGATTGGGACGGTTACCTCAAAGCCGTGAATGCTCCCGCCAGCGATCACTACATCGTGACCTCTCCCGATTTCTTCCGCGCTGAAGAAAAGCTGATCAACACTCATCCCCTGGACCATTGGCAGGCCTATTTCCGCTGGCAGGTGATCCACCGGTCCGCCCCTTATCTAACCAAAGCCATGGTCGATGAGAATTTCGATTTCTTCGCACACACCCTCGCCGGCGCCGAAGAGCAGCAACCCCGTTGGCGTCGCTGCGTGCGCGCTGCCGATCGTGATCTCGGCGACGCTCTCGGCCAGGCTTACGTAGATCGCGCCTTCCCGCCGGAGAGCAAAGCTCGCACCATCCAAATGGTGCACTCCATCGAAACGGCCCTCAACTCCGATATTCAAAGCCTGAGTTGGATGTCGCCAACCACAAAACAGCAAGCTGTCGTCAAGTTGAAAGGGATCGAAGACAAGATTGGCTATCCTTCCCACTGGCACGATTACTCCAGCGTGAAGATCGCGCGCGACAGCTATCTGAACAACGTCGCACAGGCCACGTCCTTCGAGTTCGAGCGCTGGGTCGCCAAAATCGGCAAGCCCGTCGACCGCGCCGAATGGACCATGACGCCGCCCACCATCAACGCCTATTACGATCCCCAGTTGAATACCATCAACTTTCCAGCAGGCATTCTGCAGCCGCCCTATTTCGATCCCACGAAAGATGACGCCGTAAACTTCGGCGCCATCGGCATGATCATCGGACACGAGATCATCCACGGCTTCGACGACCAGGGCCGCAAATTTGACGACAAAGGCAACCTCCGCGACTGGTGGACCACCGACGATGCCAAGAAGTATGACGAACGCGGCAAGTGCATCTCTGACGAGTACACGCAGGAAGTTCCCGATGCCGGAGCCGGAGTCAAGCAGAATGGCCTGCTCACCCAAGGTGAGGACACGGCCGACAACGGCGGGATACGTCTGGCGCTGGCCGCTCTGGAATTCGCGCTGAAGCAGCAAGGCAAGTCGCTCGACGACAAAGGCGACGACAGCTGGACCTACCGCCAGCGCTTCTTCCTCTCCAATGCCTATTCCTGGTGCGCCAACGTCCGCCAGCAAATCGCGCGCCTGATCGTCACCACCGATCCCCACTCCCTTCCCGAATTCCGCATCAATAACGTGATCTCCAACATGCCGGAATTCGGCCAGGCCTTCGGCTGCAAGTCTGGACAAAAAATGGTAAGAGCCAACGCCTGCCGGGTCTGGTAATAAACTGCTGGTGTAGGGGCGGACGCCTCGTCCGCCCCAAGGAGCGAAGCTCCGAGTGGGACGCCGTCAGTCTTGAAAGTACCTGTAAGGCAATCCAGCCGTGCATTGCCGGAATGCAAAACAGAAGGGCCAGCAAAAGCTGGCCCTATTGTTTGTTAAGTGGCGAGTCAACTCATGTGGCGAAGCCCAGCGGCCCCCGTCCCCACTCCTACTTGTTAATGTCGTCCTTGTTCTCCAACCGCTTCGCGTAAGTCTCCAAAGCATTCTTATTAGCATCCGGAGCCCCGTTCAGCGACAGCTTCACTTCCTTCACCGCATTGTCAAAATCCCCCTTAGCGCTGTACACGCGGGCCATCCCGAGGTGCGTAGTCCAGTAGTTAGGGAACTTCTTCGCCGTCGACTGATAAATCGCCAGCGCCTCATCCTGCTTCTTCTCACCCTGTAACTGCCGCCCGTAGACATACAGTTGCAGCGCGTTGGCCATGTCGAGCGCCTTGGCGCGGAACGTATCCGCATCCTGCTTCCGCCCCATCGCATCCAGGATCTTCGACTTGTTCATCACGTTGTCGTAGCGTTCTTCGACTTGGATCGACTGATCCTCATCCTTGAGCGCCTCATCCAGATCGATCTTGTTCGCAAGGAAATATCCGGCAGCATCGTCCCAGCCTTCCCAGTAATACTGATTCATCCCGTGAATCTGTTGACGGATGCTCGCCGTCACAATGTCATTCACATTGACATGAACCGTGAATGGCACCGCAACTTTTTCCCACCGCATGGTTACTACAGCAGAATCCGACTTAACGTTGTCGAAGTCGTAGGCCAGCGCATCATGCAACTCCGCCGCCTGCGGCTTCACTTTAACGCGCAAGGCATCATCGTCCTGCTTGTAGGTGAAGCTTCCCCACGCCGTCGAGGTCTTCGAGAAGATCACGGTCCACTCGTTTTCGCCCGGGATCATGTGCAGCCCATAAATCCCTTTGTCGAGCGCCTGTCCTTCGATGATTACCGGGTCGGTGAAACGAATCGTCGTATTCTCGTTCGCTCCGGCGCGCCACACCTGACCATAAGGCACAAGTTTGCCCCAAACCTGCCGGCCATTTGCCATTGGCCGGTGATAGTTGACGGTGATATCCGTAATCCCGATGCGCTGCGTCACCGCCGCATGCTGGCTCGCCCGCGGCAAGTTGAGCATGAGGGTCTCACCCGTGGCAGTCTGGGCATAGCACGAGCCGGCCACTGACAAAACGCCGGCCAACACAATAAATAACCTCTTTTTCATGGAAGTCTCCTCCGCGCCGCCGGGTCTGCTTGACCGCAATCGGCAGCTATACTAGAACCTGGAATTTGTGAATTGAGCACACTTACCCAATGCTGTTGCGCTTAGACGAGCGGACCGCCGCAAGGTAAGCAGAGGAAAAGACCCGATGCTTTGATAATCCTCTGTGTCTCTCTGTGCCCTCTGTGGTGAGTGCTCGAAATTCCGGAGACACGGACTTATGCGAATCGATGAACTGAACGAAACCGAATGCCGCGAGATCCTCTCTCGCGCCTCCTCGGCACGCCTTGGCTGCTCGCTGAACGATCAACCGTATGTTGTCCCTGTCGGCATAGCGTACGAAGAGGATTACATCTACGTTTTCTCCACCATGGGACAAAAGATCAAATGGATGCGGTCGAATCCCAAAGTCTGCGTGCAGATCGACGAGATCGGAAGCCAATCCGATTGGGTCAGCGTCATCGCCAACGGAGAGTACCAGGAACTCCCTGAACCGCAATTCGAACACGAGCGCGCTCATGCCCGCACTCTCTTGCAAAAACGTCACCACTGGTGGTTGAACGCCATGGCCGAGCGCCGCATCCGCCTGCGTGACGAGGAGATCAAGCCGCTGTTCTTCCGAATTCGCGTAAGCTTGGTGACTGGCCTACGCGGTACTGAGGCAGATTAGAACGGCCTCAGTTTTCTTTTGTCACGGCTTGCAGTCCACGGCTTTAGCACTAGGGGCTTGACAATCAGCCCGCGCCCGAGCAGAATATTTAAAGGCGAATAAAAAGCGAAAATAAATCGCCTCCGCAAGCTCCAGTCGCGGCGTTCCCTGAAATCCCTCGAGGTACTTTTATGTCTTCCGCAGTGGTTTCCACTTCGGCGGCCCTGGGCCGCCCTTTTCTTTTTGATGCTGAATCCAAGCCCGAAGTGCGTTGTCATCCTGAGCGGAGCGGGAAAGGCGCGAAGCGCATTTCCCGCGGAGTCGAAGGATCCCTACCTTATTCTGACCCCAGATTGGCAAGCGTCACCCCTGCCTCGCGCCTCGAAATCCGCCCCGCGCCCGAGATGGTCACCAGCGGCATCCCCGCGCTCGACGCCCTGACCGGCGGCCTCCCCCGCGGATGCCTCACCGAAATCTGCGGCCCCGCCTCTTCCGGCCGCACCACGGTCCTGCTGGCCGCCCTGGCCGCCGCCACCCATCGCGGCGAATACTGCGCCGTAATCGATGCCAGCGACGCGCTTGATCCCCACTCGCTAGCAGCCGCCGGAATTGATTTGGATCACCTGCTCTGGGTCCGCTGCGGAGACGACATCCAACAAAAGGCTCCGAAATCAACAAAAGAATCAGCGGGTGCCCCACCCTTGTCGCGCATTTTGCGACAGGGTGGGGGTTTTGACTTTCCATCCCAAGGCCGTATGGGTTTTCAGCAGCGCCAAGCCGGCTCTAGTCCCCTATGCGAGGGAAACTCGTCCCTGGAGAAATTCACACGCAACACGCGCCCCTCCGAACACCGCCTCGAACAAGTCCTCCGCGCCACTGACCTGCTGCTAGAAAGCGGAGGCTTTGGCCTCATCATCCTCGAGCTCGCCGACCTTCCTCCCCAATCCGCGCGCCGAATCCCGCTGACCACCTGGTTCCGCTTCCGCCGCGCCATCGAACACAAGCCCACAATCCTGCTAGCGATCGAGCAACAACCGATTGCAGGCAGCTGTTCGTCTCTGCTGCTGCAATTGGGGACTGCCGATGCCTCAGCCGCGAAGCGCCGACAGAATACAGCCCACGGCGAAAGCCGTGGGTTAAGTCAGAAGGAAGACCAAGCCCAGGATGGGCGAAAGAAAATATGCACAATCGCGGAAACCCTGACTGAATTTTCATATCCCTCTCATGCACACTTGCTAACCGAACTCCAAATCCACGCCGAAATAATCCGTTCGCGCCTGGATCGCAAGCCCGCTCAATCCATCACATTCGAAACCAAAACCGCCTGGGCCGGATAAAAGGTAAATGACCCAATGGCTCAATGACTGAATGACTCAATGACTCAATGATTCCATGCCGTTCGCGTGCATCTACGTTCCGAACTTTCCCATCGCCGCCGCCCTTCGCGCCGAGCCGGAACTGCAGGCGCACGCCATCGCCATCTTCGAAGGCAACCCTCCGTTGGAACAAATTCTTGCGGTGAATGAAACGGCCCGTGAGCTAGGCATCTCCCCAGGAATGAGCAAGGCCCAGGCCGAACTCTGCTCTGACATTGTCTTGCGCCCGCGCTCTCCGTTGCAGGAATCGTCCGCTCACTCCGCCCTGCTCGATTGCGCCCAGTCGTTCTCTCCCACGGTGGAAGACACCACCCGCGACACGGTTCTGCTCGATCTCGCCGGCATGGAATCTCTCTTCGGCTCGCTGACGAAAATCTCTCATGCCATTTCCGATCGCGCCACTGTTCTCGGCCTCACAGTCACAGTCGCTGCAGCCTCCAACCCCGATGCGGCAGTGCTAGCCGCCCGCGGCTTTTCCGTAGCGCCGGCATCTTGCGGGCTGTCGCGGGGGCATCCTGCCCCCGCACCGGATAGCGCACCAAATCCCAGGGTCATTGTGATTCCAACAGGAAAAGAAGCAGAAAGACTGGGCCCGTTGCCGGTGGAAGTTTTGTTTGACGACCATCTGCAAGGTGACCCCAAACAAGCAACCGATCACCTGCTCGAAACCCTCGCCCGATGGGGTATCCGCAACCTGCGCGCACTAGCAGCATTGCCTGAAATCGCGCTAAGCGAACGCCTCGGACAACAAGGCCTGCACCTGCAGAAACTAGCGTGTGGCACCGCTTCCCGCACACTGGTCCCGGTGGAAGCGCCGTTGGTGTTTGAAGAGGCCATCGAATTGGAGCATCCCATCGTCCTGCGCGAGCCATTAGCTTTCCTGCTGAACCGCCTGCTCGAACAACTCTGTGCCCGCCTCGCCTCCCGCGCGCTCGCCACCCAGGAACTGTGCCTCACTTTGGAACTCTCGAATCTGACGGGTATTGATGATGAACTTGAAAATCCAGGCATCCCCAGCGAGAGCGATGGAGCCGAGAGTAATGGAGTTATGTGGGGACAGCCCCCCTCGGCTGTCCGGCGGTGCGAAGCTCCGCTGCATCACTGCCGACAACCAAAATTCACTCGCAAGCT
>DATMOO010000256.1:0-15218 GCA_035568275.1 Candidatus Sulfotelmatobacter sp. | reverse complement strand
AGGGGCGCCCTCTTATAATGCGGTTTCGTCAACTGTCTTTCCCCCGCTACGAAGATTGGCACAAGTAATTCGTTTGGAACCGTTTGCGCTACACCAAGTCACAGGGCTTGAGGCCCAACGTACCTCCCGCAAATTCGTCTTGACAGGTCGAATCTTCCGTGCCAAGCTCTCGGGCCAAGTAGGCCTGCCGCTTCGCATAGACCTCAGCATCTCCTTCCCTCTGGTCGTCGGCGAGACGGCTTTCGCACTCATTCTTTTTCGACCACTCGGCTCCTGGGCCCCACTTGTTGAAGATCAGTTGAGCAACTTTCTATAGGCTGCTTCCGAAAGTTCACTTGAGTTCTTGTTTTGAGGGCTAGGAACCACGGAGGTTGTCGTCACAATTTCTGGCTTTCATTTGCGAAAGATCATTGGCAGCGATAGGCGTATCAGCACGGCTGCTCGGCTCTTTGCGAAGCAAGATACGGGGCGAGAAGGTGCTGTGCACGTTCGGCATTAACGCCGCACGCAAGGATTTTGGGAAACGACAGGATCGGCCCAACCTTGGTTCCCGGGTTCGGCAGGAAGGATAGAAAGCAATGGCAACTCAGCGCGAAATCGCAAATGCTCGCAAGAACAGACTGGAAATTATCAAAGCAGGGTTGACCCGGCGCGATCTTTTCAAGATGGGCCTTCTGACCGGCGCTGGCTATCTCGTGCAGAAAAACGGCTTAAGTGCCTGGGCGCAAAGCTGCGCGGCCGGCAGTTGCCAGCCCGGATGCAGTCCGTTCATTCCACCCTTCCTCGATCCCCTTTACATTCCGCCAATCGTGCCTTCGCGTCCGCTGACGGATCCGGCATTTAAGCTTGCGCCGCAGCAGTGCCCCCACAACGCAATTAATCCCGCAATCAATCGTCCCTACGAGGGACGCGGCCAGTACAATGGAGTATTGCAGCCGGGAAAAGACTGCTTCCAGTACTTCCACAAATATCCTCCACAGGTTTATTTCGTCCAGCGCCTGCGGGCAAACCATAACTTCAGGATTACATCGGACACCAGCATCCCTGCGCAAACCATTTGGGGGTACAACCAGGGTGGCAGCGACCCCGCCATGGTTCCTGGCCCCACCATCGTGACCCACTATCAGGTTCCATTTTTGGTTCGCCGGTTCAACGAACTGCCGCCTCAAGCGCAGAATGGCGGTTTCGGAGTTCCCGAGGTTTCCCCCCATCTGCACAATTATCACTCTGGACCAGAAAGTGACGGCGGACCGTGTCGCTACTTCTTCCGAGGACAGTTCTACGACTTTTACCACACCGGGCAACAGGCCGGGTTTAGCACCACGCCTTTTTCGCCCACTGGAGATGTACGGGAGTCCTTGGGGTCGTTGTGGTATCACGACCACCGCAAGGATCACACGGCAGAAAACACGTACAAGGGAATGGCCGGATTTCAAGTTAATTTCAACCAGTTTGACACAGGCGATGAAGGTACTGGATTTCGTCTGCCCAGTTTCCCGGAGTACGACATACCCTTATTACTGGCCGACAAACTGGTCGATCCGGGGACCGGCCTGCTCTGCTTCGACACGTTTGGCTTCGACGGCCTTGTCGGTGACGTTCAATTGGTTAATGGCAAGGTCCAGCCCTTCCAGGACGTCAGCGCCCGCCGTTACCGGTTCCGGGTCTTGGATACTGGGCCGTCACGCTTCTACGAACTCCATTTGACTGACCCCAGGAATCCGAGCACGCGGATTTACTTCTGGGTCATAGGAAACGACGGTAATCTGTTACCCAAGCCTTTCCTAACTGACATGATCCGGATGGGGCCGGCGGAGCGTTTTGACATCGTTATTGACTTTGCCAGGCTGCAGAAGCAGTTTGGCGTATCCGTTCTCAACCTTGAGAATCGCCTGCTTCAGACCGATGGGCGGGCTCCCAAATCGGTGCTCCCCGGAGGTCAGGGCACGGTCTGCATGCAGTTCCGGATTGGTGCTGCGGTTCCTGACGGGAGCTTGGATCCCATGAAGGGGGGGATGACGTTCTACCAGCTGCCTCCGACAACAACTGTGGTCCCCCGCATCACTCGCACTTTCAATTTCAACCGAAAGAATGGCCAGTGGCAAATTAATGGCAGAGGACTAGACAGCTGTGCCGACATCCGCTTTACCGTGCAAAGAGGCGCTCCAGAAAAGTGGATCCTGATCAATACTTCCGGAGGCTGGCAGCATCCGGTCCACATTCATACTGAAGAGTTCCAGATCCTTTCGCGCGACGGAAACGTACCTACGATGGGCGAACGCTCGCGGAAGGACGTGTGCCGGCTGCAATTCAACGAGAGGGTGGAACTCATGATCCGCTTCCGCGATTTTCTGGGCGACTACCCCATGCACTGTCACAACGTCGTTCACGAAGACCACAACATGATGATGTTGTGGCAAATCGGCACCGTGGGCGACAACAACACGGCCCCCTGAGACAGACGTTTCTTCGGGGAGCCTCGGCAAGTGCGGAGTACAAAGAAAGGGGCGAGGATTATGTCAGGGATCACGCGGAGGACTTGGTTGACAGCTGGCTCTGCTTCTGCCGTGGCCGGCTTAGCTGCCCGCATGGGTGCAGGGGATGATCACGCGAATCATCCCACCCGCAAATGGGAGCAGGTGTCTCCCCGCGAGGTCATTCGGCGGCGACATCTGCCGAATGTCGAGCTGATAACGCAGGATGGCAAGAGCGTGCATTTCTACGATGACTTGGTTAAGGACAAGATGGTGCTCATCAACTTTATGTACGCGCACTGCGAGAAAATTTGTCCGACTATGACTGCAAACCTTGCCCATGTGCAGAAGATGTTGCCTGAGCGTATCGGCCACGATATTTTCATGTATTCCATCAGCCTCAAACCGGAAGAGGACACGCCTGAGGTTCTGAAGGAATACGCGAAAATGCATGGGGCCGGCCCGGGGTGGTTATTCCTGACCGGCAAGCCGGAGGACATCGAGACGCTGCGACGCTCGCTGGGGTTTACTTCACCCGACGCGGAGGAGGACGCCGACAAATCCAATCACATCGGCATGATACGAATCGGGAACGAGCCCATGTTGCGCTGGTCTGCTTGTCCGGCAGAGATACGGCCGCAGGGGATCATAACTACGATCTTGGCAGAAGCCGATGATCCGCTTATAGGACCAGCATCGGAGACCGGGACCGCCGCTGCGACCGCGAAATAGAAGCTGGCGGCAGAACTTGTGATCTGCGGCTGGACCGGAGCGTGTTCCAGGACTGACTCGAATGCCCGCTCGAATGCCCGCTCTCCACAAACTGCCATCCCGGAGCGCACGCGGAGCAAAAGCTTTCGTCGCCGTGCTCTTTCTATGTGCCTTGTTGCCTGGCGCCCGCGCGCAAGTCTTGGTCACCTTTCCGGTGGGTGAGAGTCCCGAAGGTGTAGCTTGCGATGGGACGTTCGTCTGGGTCGCCAGCCAGTTCAGTAACATTGTTACCAAGTTGCGCGCACGCGACGGCGCCGAGGTCGGCACTTATCAGGTGGGAACGCGTCCGGTGGCAGTGCTGTTCGACGGCAGCAACATCTGGGTTTCAAACCTGGTGAGCGGGACGGTGACGAAGTTGCGCCCGCGGGATGGGGCTCTGCTGGGCACCTTCCACGCAGGCACCACTCCCGGGGACATGGCTTTTGACGGAGCGAACCTCTGGGTTGCAAACCGGGACGGCGATAGTGTTACGAAGCTGCGGACTGGGGATGGAGCGATCGTGGGTACCTACCCTGTGGGCTCCCGCCCCATGGGCTTGGCCTTTGACGGCGTCCACATCTGGGTTGCCAACAATTTGGACGGGACCGTCACGAAGTTGAGGGCAAGCGATGGTTCTGCAGTGGGGACCTTCCCTGCTGGGGAAAGCCCATTTGGACTGGCTTTCGACGGAACCAACATCTGGGTCGCGAACTTCTTCGCCGACAGCGTGACAAAATTGCGGGCACGTGATGGGGCAAAGGTGGGCACCTTTTACGTCGGTAGTAGTCCAGCTCGTCTGATCTACGATGGGACCAATATCTGGGTGACCAATAATGGCAGCGACAACGTTGTGGTGCTGCGCAAAAAGAACGGCAGTATATTAAGAACTTATGGTGCCGGCAAGGACCCCTTCGGCATTGCTTTTGACGGAGTCAACATCTGGGTAGCGAACTCTGGGGACAATACAGTTTCCAGTTCCATCTCACTGTTGTGATGACCAGACGCTGGAATTTACTAACCTATAGGCTAAGTATAAGGACGCATCCTCAATGCCCTCGGAGAGGTTCGGTTCGTATCCACGCGTCCTTTTTTGAGATTGCTCTTCAAGATCGGGAAAAGGGTGCGGCTGCGCGATCGGTGTTCCCACCCCGCGGCGCGTCAGGGTGCCGGGTTTACGGTCAGAATGGTCGTAACCGTATCACCGATCGAGGCGGAAATCTCGGCCGACACAGTACCAGCGGTAAATGCGGTCGTGCTCGCAGTGAAAGTTCCACTGGTGAGGCCCGCTGCGATCGTGATGCTGCTCGGTACTTGTACGAAACTGTTTGTGCTGGATAAAGTGACCAGCGCGCCACCCGAAGGTGCTGCCCCATTCAACGTGACCGTTCCTATGGACGAATTCCCCGCCGTCACCGTGCTGGGATTCATACTGACCGACGAAGCTGCTAGCACCGCCGGGCCGCACTGACCCGGCATCCCACCACCTCCGCAGGTCTGCCCCGGAAGGCTACATCCGCATGTGTGTGTACCACCACAACCGTCGGGCATCGGCCCACAAGCGGGCCCTCCGGAACACGCGACCGGGACACAACCACTGGTTACCGTGAGTGGCCGCGTCAGCGGATTTTGTCCCGCTGCGCCATCGCTGGCGCTAATTGTGACCGTCGTTTGCCTTGGAAGCGAACTGGCTGCCTGAACACCAAACGAACCGCCGCTGGTAGTGCAACTGCCTAGAATGACAGGGAGGGCATTTTGATTAATTGAAGCGACAGATGGATTGCTGCTCGTTAACTGCACCTTGACTCCACTTGCGGGAGCCATTTTCGCCAAAGTGACATCTACCTCGGACTGACCTCCCGCCGCTATTGTGGACGGGGTCAACGTGAATGAGGCGAGTGGAGGAGCGGGTGGTTCCGTTCCCCCGGGGTTCAATGTCACTCTCTGGGGTACACTCACCACGTCATGTGCGACACCTGATGCATCAATGTAGGACAGGTCGGTGAACATGCGCGCCAACGCCCGAGAGCTTACGACCGCTGTAGACAACCCAAAGCTTGCCGAATTGGCTCCCCCTGCGAGCTGATCGGGCGGCGCACAATATGCGCCCGGGATGAGGTCTCCTCTGTCAATCGATAGGTTTACGTAAGCACCGCCTGGATGAGTGTTGATGAGTGTCACCGTTGCAGCCAGGTCTTCCCCGCCCAGGATGTTATTAGTTGAAAGGGTAAGAGGCACTGTCCCTGAGAAACACTTGTCAGCCAGCGGATTCGGCGATCCTTTCGTGATACAGCCAATCGAGCACGCTTGTGCGAGCGTGCAGTTATTCTGCGTTCCAACAGGTCCCGTTTTACAGTTGTAGAGCGCGCCTGCAGTGCAACCGAGTCCATGCGACGATCCGCCACATGCCAGGCCAGCAATCGGCACTCCTCCAATGGATGTCACCGTGCATGTTTTTACTGGAGGAATGCTGAAGTTCTGGGCCAACAAGACGGGAGTGATAAGCAATCCGCAGACAAACGCTGCTTTCAACGGAAAGGAGTTCATAGTAACTCCTCCAAGTAGCCGCAGCGTAGCAAGGCTTGGTGGACTACTTGTCTCGGTGTTGTCAAAAAAGCGTCATATTCTTGCTTAGCGTTTATAACGGCGAACGGGCAAACCCGAGTCATTTTACTCTGAGAGACGCAGTCGCTATCTCCCGCAACGTTCTCATCTCGGACTTCAAAGCAGAACGGCTGCATGTCAGTTACGGAGCTGGTACATCCTTCTTTTCGACGCAGCTCGTCATGAAGGCGATTCGTTAGTCTGGCCACGCAACATTAGTAACAAACTCAGACCGCGTCAACAGGACCACATCGGGCGTAACGTACCCATGCCTGCTCTTAGGTGATGAAATCTTGGCCGGGGTTCATTATGAGAAGAGTTCCTGCATTCCCGCTCACCATTTGTGTGCCAATTGCTAGAGCCTAGCCAGGCGCAACAAACTCAGCCGTCGACACCGTCGATTTCTGGATTTACAGCAACGGCGAATGCTCGACCCAGACAGCCTCAACCTTCCTGCATTGACAACGGCACATACCAGAACAAAGACGACCAAACAGTTCCCAGGCCAGAGAACTGCTCAACCGCACCTGCGGGCGCTTCTGCGCAATGCCGCGATGGATCGTACGGCTTCAGTAAGAACTGGCGAGTACGTGCTCCCATCGCGGCGGCGCGTGGCCAAGTCGTTTTGATGGAGAAAAGCGCGTCGCGGCTCAGCAAGAGAAGGGCTCTAGGAGCTTGGGAATTTGGCCGATCAATGACCAATTCCCCGACAGCTAGAAGCTTAATTGGACTTTCGGGCCTATTCGCAGGACTGTGCGCAACGTTTGCGCTGATCTTCAGCATCTTGGAGGGATGGCAGGAGCACATACAAAAATGCTGGCCGCAAGTTAGCGCAACTATCGACCGATATATTCCGCTCAGGCGGCGATCCGCGCACACGTGACGGCTTTGCAGGCTGAGATCGCAGGACTGCGCGCCGAAAACGAACGCTATCTCAGCAAGTCATATCCACTCGGTAGTGGAAGAACACGCGCAACGGCAACGGGAACTTCGGCTGCAACAGATCATCGACGAGCTCAGCCAGCTGACGAAGACGAAGATTCGATAAAGGCCCCTGTCTCGCGCTGCGCCTCTGGCGGAAGCCTGCATCACGCAGATGAAGCGCCCACCGGTTCTCAATTCATCTCGTCAACGAGCCTTCGAGGTCAGTTGGCGGCGACTGCTAGAATATCTTGCGAAACGGTGGCCTGAGTACCGCAAGAGTTGCCGAGGAGCCCTCCCCCACGAGAGTCAACAGCATCATGTCGGAGAACTCAGGCCACGGTTGGGCATCTGTAATGATGAGAATTCCCCAAGTCCCGGCACGTAAAAAGACGTTTACAGAACCTCGTTCAGATGGATGACGTAGTCCAAACATAAAAGCCGTCCCGCCCTTCAGGCATGGTGAGACGGCCCGAGGTGTAACGATATGGGATTCGCACACGATAGCACAGAATGGACCTTAGCCGGGAGCCAACGTAAGTGCCGAGTCAGTTGATGTAATGCTTCGAACAGCTCCTGGACCTGCTCGTCTCTGGGTGGTTACATGATCCAGCGGCAGGAGCGTGGCTCAACGGGTAGAGGTGAGAGTCGCCACTCGATCATGTGGAGGAGAGCCTCAACGCTCTCGCCGGTTCGCAGAATCTGAATCATCTGCTCCACAGTAAATCCAGCCTGCTCGCCAGCCAGCACGAGCTTTTCGATCGCGGTCATGATCGACTTTTCCACGGCTCACCCTCCCGATGGAAACCAAGAGCGCGACGAGGCCGGTCTGGAGGCAGCCTTACCGTGCCTCGGTGTAGGTTTCGGAGAGAGTATGGAAACTAGACTTGGACGTCAGTGATCTGCGTCACATAGCAAAGAAGCCGCCCCAATTGGAGTAATGGAGGCGGCTCGTTTCTGGCGTCTCTCTAGGTTTGCCGGAAAGGATAGCACAGGCCCGGGCGAGCTAATAAATCATGCGAGATCGGTCTTTGCGGCATCCCGGCGCGTGTCGTTCGGATGGCTCCTTGCGCCCGCGGCCGTCTTCGGGTTGGACCATCGGACCAAGAATTCGTACAATCCTTTCTCTAGTCACGCTAGCGCCCTTCTTGAAATTCAGCCGATCGTTCTGAGGTCATGCCTTTGCGAGTGCGTCGGGGCGTCGCACATGTCAAAAACTAGGCGTCTTGGACTGGGGATTTTAGCTGTCGGTGCAGGCTTGGGTTTCGTCGCAGGCGGTGCTCCGGGGCTTGCATTCGCAGCTGTGTGCCTGGTCGTAGGCTTCGTTATGTTTGTTGTTTCTGAAGCAAGGGGTACAACCCAGAAAGATGCTGCGCAGAAAAGCGAGCGAGTTCGCGAAACGGCACGTGTGCTGGTTCTGCTGAAAGAGGTTCATGCTCGTCCACAGCGGAATGGGAAGTTCCAGGAGATTGGAAACACGGACGAATCGGGGCTCGAATTCGAGGTATTCCTAAACTGCTGGCTACTGAACGAAACTGACCTGCCGTTGCAGATTGTGGAGCCGATTCAGCTGACAATAGGAGCGCGTGACGGTTCCCGCAAGGTCGGCGAGCGAGTCAGCTCGGATATGGAGAATTGGCGACTCGGTAGTCTCGTGAAGGACGAGTGGAATACAGATAAGGTTCGGGCGGTCCAAGAGAAATTGTCCGAGCTATACACGGCCGATCCGCTGGAATGTGGAGTTCCACGACAGGGCTGGCTGCATTTCCGATTTCGTGACATCCTGCCTTCAGATTTTCGCGTTGGCCCGATGGAACTGATAGTCAAGGATGCCATGTCTTCCACCCACGTAGGTCGAGCGAGCGGTCCTCGCCACCTGCCGGGAAAAGTCTGGCCGTGCATTCCGAACAGCTCGACTAAGGGAAAGAGCGACGCCGCTGGAACGGTAGTGACACCACGATCCATCACTGGAAATTACAGTGCCTTTCAGGTCATCTCGAAAGACGGAGAGCTGGAAGCGTACTATTGGGTCGTGATCTGCAAGAATCGCAAATTTCATGAACAGCAAAATATCTATAGTGGCCACAAGATCGCCTTATGCGAAACAGATGAATTCACGCCGCCGCCACAGATGGAACTCTTTACTGTTCGATGTGACGAGTGTGGCGAAAACCAGTCCTACGGCCCTTCTGATCTAGTGAGATTTCAGATGCCACTTGTTCCGAATTTCAAACCGCATCCACTTTTTGCCGATCTGTGAGGCAGCTGCAGCGTCAAAGGATTTTCGTCTTTGTGAGCCTGCCAAGTTCTTCGACGATCTCTTGCAACCGCGCTTCTCTCAGTCGGTGCTCACGAGCTTCCAGCGCCGAATGAAGGTGCTTGCGCACATAGCTTGCGTTTTCAACCCGAAGTCTGGAGATCTCCTGCTGTAGAGCATGTACGCGTTCTCGGATTACAGCCAATTGCATGAGCGGCATTATCGCATGCTAATGTAGAGATTCCGGCAACATTAGCGTTCATTGATTTTCGCTTTTTCGGTTTTCGTAAAAAATCCGGCGACCGATGCACGATCCTCAATCCATGCCATAAAGCGCAAGAGACTTGTCCCCAGACATGCGTTGATGATTGCCTGTCGCGCTTGCGGCTCTAAGCCAGGTGAGCCATGTGTGTCATTGGCTGCTCCCCGCGCTTCTCCAAAAACCAGCTCTGCCGCAGCAACTCTACGACAAGGTTGGTGTTAGCAATCGCGTCGAACTAGCGTTGTGGTACGAGGCGCGAGTGCATGAGCGCAGGTTTCGAGAGCAAAACTAGCCGCCCTTTCCGGACTTGCGTGCATTGCGCGAGACTCCGATACGAACTTGGACGCGCCGGATCATTAGGTCTGCCCGGGGTTCCTGGGCGGGTAAAAGTTTCTTTACATCTCCAGCGTGAGGAGCAGGGCTCCGAGGCACAAGGCAGTAGCCGCCATTCGATCATGCTCAACAAGACCTCTATGCTGGTGCCGTTTGGAGGAGTTGAATCATCTGCTCGACCGTGAATCCGGCTCGCTCACCGGCCAGTACTAACTTTGCAATTGCTGTCATTAAATTGGTCTGTTCCACAGCACACCCCGCGAGAACGACCGGACAGCGCGGCGAAGCCCGCACTCTCCAGACCGCATTTAGGAGTTCTTCCCGCGCACTAGGCCGATCAGGCCAATCACGACGGCCAGCACCAACATGACATGAACGAAGCCACCCATGGTATGCCTGGTAAGCAAACCCGATCAGCCACAGCAACAGCAGAACGAGACATGCAGTTCGGAGCATACGGATTGCGTTTCTTTCACGAATAGGCCGAAGGGAAAGGTCCTACCGAGCTCGCTGAACGCCCCAAGCAGACCCGAGCGTCGTAGCATTCTACACTCTTCAGGGACGCCCAGCGATCTGATCAAGCGCTTTATCGCGATTGAAGTCAAACACTACTGCCATCCGTGACATTCCGAATCCGCTTGACCCAGCCAGCCAATCGCCAATAGAGTCTTCCGTTGGGAAGGCTCCCCCATGCCATCGCCTCCCTGCGACAGACATACGAACTTGGAGATGGTCCCATTCGGCCAGACACTCATAGAGGTCTGCCCGGTCCCCAGTTGCGGACGGTGCCACGACGACCAAGGCTATTTTGAGGTTGTCGATGGCAAGCTTGTGCGAGGACAGATCAGCGCGCCAAGCAGGTTGTATGTGGCAACGGAAAGAATTGTGAAAACTCTTCGCGCCAGGGCCGGACGCTAGGTGCCCTTCCGCTGAAACTTCCCCTCGTGCACTCGCGCCTCGTACCACAGGGCAAGTTCAACGCGATTACTCACGCCAACCTTGTCGTAGATGATGCCGAGATAATTCCGAACAACATGCTGGCTCATGCCTAGCTTCTTCGCGATTTCCTGGTTCTTGAAACCCTTGGCCACCAGTTCGATAACATGCAGTTGACGCGGGCTCGGCCTACGGTTGTCCTCGTGAATAAATATCCCTCCCCTCATGACTCTGGTGGGAGGGCAGCAAACTAATTGGGGGGAGGCGAGGGGAAGGTGGAGACGTTAGATCGCGGCAGAGTTAGGCATTAGTAAACATCCAAATGGAGGAGGCCGATTAGCTTGCCTCCCGATCCTCTACCAGCCACGGCTTGCTCTCCAAAGTCAGCAGTCTTTGAAGTTCTGCTGCCAGGGCCTTCAACTTTTCAGGGTCCTTCTCTCCCGCGAAGGCTTTGATGAGGGCGCGAATACGCTGTTCGTGCTCGAAAGCCAACACAATGCCTCGATTCGAGCAGCGTCAGGAGGAGGGGAACAGGGGAGGGTGTGGAAAGAATAACCCGAATTGGTCTTTGATGGAAGCACACTTATATTGGCAACCGCAAGGAGGCATCCCGCAGTCGGGCGCGGCAGGAACTTGCAGGTCGAAGCTCTCTAAGGGTGGTTAACGCGAGCCATCACACGACTACCAGCCCAGAGAGCAGCGACAATGAGAGCAGCTATTAAAAGACCGGTCATAACCACAGCTTAGCTTTAGAAGTCTTTCTTGTCGAAACTCACAAGTGCATGTTCGATGGAGCTATTCATGGTCAGTTGTAGCACGCTGCGGAAAAACTCAGTCGGACAAAGCGGCTGTCTCTATTTATTGGATGCTTTCAGAAAGTGTCACTCAGTCCTCCGCGAAAGGGACAATGCGCTGTGATCCCTCGACCTCAGCGCCGTACCAGTAATGTTCCTCTCCTTCCATGTCGAACCTGACCCTCCATGTCTTGCGAAGCGGAGATTGAGGTAGAAAGATGCCGGAAAGTCGAAGAGCCCCCATTCTGTTTGTGGTCGCTTTGGCATGCATTGCAACGGCCGCTCAATTCTCACTCGAATTCCCTCATCCCCACGAAGAGAGCGAACGAATGACCGCTGTTCTGCGGATGGCCCCTCCGGACCTGCATCAATCATCACTTGAATTGAAGTGCCTCCCCAAAGCTGGAATCCATCCCCTCCCCAAGACTCGGCCTTTCCTTCTGTGATACGACCAAAGTCAGGGTCCTCGATTGACCGTCTCGTCGAGCGCTTACCGAAGAATCCCATACTTCTCTCTTCTCCTTGCGCCCAACAGTGTACACGGCGTACCAGAAGACTCTCTTGTTTCCACAGCGCGAACTGATAAGAAGAAGGCATGCGAGGAGACGACCAGCAGCAGATGGGTGTGTTCAGCTACGAGAGGCAGGTCCGATGAGAGCGGCTGCTGGCTGATTTGGTACCTTGCTCCGACGTTCGCGATGCGGATCGCGTCGCACGTGTCCCGCTAACGACATACATCGCTCTCTCGGCTTCGCACCGCACGAAGGGCAGGTGAAAGGCAGCGCATCTCTCCGAATGAGCCGTTTGATGTTTTTAGTGGCCATGTCCGATTAGAGCGGGACGGCGGACTTGCACCGCCATTTCCGGGATGGACTCCCAGCGCACTGCAACGTGCTACTCCCGCTCGGGGTAATCTTAAAGGTAATCCATGCTGTAGGCGATACCAAGAGCATCAGTATACAAGTAGCGATCAACGAACGATCGCAAACCAACTGCTGATCCTGTCATCTCGATCTTTGTGATCCTACCTTGTGGGTTCACTGACTGATTCGATATTTCCAGATCGTTCTGTCGCAGATAAATCCTGATTTCCCGGTGGAACTCGGGATGCCTGTACATATCTTTCAATCTCGAATTCTTCGACAGGTCAAGCTCGATACGGACCTTGCAGAGCAGATGAGGTGAATGCGCGAGCCGAGCTGCAGTGCTCATTGAATCCCACTGGCGACCTGAGAAAAGACAATACCGGCGTTCGATCCGATCACCCGTACGGTGCCGACTACAATCACGAGGACGACCGCCAGCATGATCGCGTATTCGGCCACGTCTTGCCCCTCTGTATTCCGGCAAAGTCCGATTAGAAGCGGGCTAATGGTCTTTCTCATGTCCTGCTTATAATGCCGACGCTGGATGCTGAGGGAAATGGCTAAAACGTGGGGGGCACAAGGGGTATGGCCGGAAAGTAAACAGGCTGAAGTTACCTTTGGGTTGTGTCGAGCAGTGTTTCCCTCACGCTCGGGTGTCCGACCAGTAACACCAGCCGCTCGGAAAGAACTGGCGGACTACATTCAATTCCGCCGAAGCGCTCAATCAGAGTCTCAACCATCGCTGCTGCTTCTGGAGAAAAGAAGAAGACGTTGGTCTGGAGTGATTCATCGTGCCACTCGAACAGAGCCGCATCCCTGGGGCTGCGCCTGGTGAGGAACATGACCTCAAAGGCCGCTTGCAGCAGATCAGCCTTGCCGTCGCGGCAGCACTCACTCGGCGGAATGTCCACTCTGTACCAGGATGACATGGCGTCCGGTCAATGTTAGGACGGCGTGTCGCAGGGGAACAGGTGACAGCGGTAAGTGACCTGAAGGTTACTAAGGTTTGTCGTGTTAGCTGCGCCACCCAGCGCTCGATCTACACACGGAGTTGGTGTCCCAAGACCGTTTCCAATTCGGAGCTAGCAAAAAGGAAGGGCACAACATTGCTGTTAATGGGGTAGCCTTCCCGCAGCAAGTCGACGGTCAGATAATGGAGCAAGGCTGTGAACTTCATCTCCTTATTACCCCGTGCTGCTTTCCCGCGCGCCTATTAACCCCTGGGACACGCGTTCCCCGCTCTGAGTCGGGCGCGTGTCAGGTTGACCAGCGTTCTCCTTGATCAACGGCCTACCGCCCTCACTCTGCCGACGAGACTCCGTTGCCCTGCGACGAGATTTGCACGAACCTCGTTTTTGGCCCGTCGGACATGCCCCGCGAACTTGTGCCCACCGTGAACGTGGCGAACCTGAAGTCTGTGTAGGCTATTTATCAGGACATCGAGTCGCGGCACCCCAGAGGAACTCTCATGGACCTGCGTGAAATTGTCCATGAGTCTGGCCTCATGAAAAGCCGAGGGCCAACCACATCTATTTCAGACTTAGAATCGTGAGGTATTCGAAATGATCGTAGGCGGATCGTCTGTCAGATTGCGACAGAAGTCCGAGTGCCGCGCCAATCGAATAAGTGACCGCACAGAGAGCTGGCCACGTCCACAGTAGCGGACCGAGGCATTGGTTCAAAGCACAGCCGTCATAGTCGCTGCGAGTCATAGGAAAAAGTTCGACCCTGAGATGTGTCATTGATGACATTTCCACCGGACCCCAAGATGTCGCGATGCTCAGAATCCCCAAAGCCAGCCAAACCAAGCCGGGCAACCAGACAAAGCATGCTGCCCGATGAAGCATGCGGCGATTCACAAAAAAGCCGAGTGTGCCAGGCCACCAGATCGCAGGTCCGTACCATGCAGAGGCTAGGCGGCGAATCGTTCCTTCAGACCCGAGGGCACACAGAACGCCATCGAAGGCCAACCCCACCAGCATTGAAAAGATAACACCACCTGCAATTGCTATCGCAGTATGCTCAACGAGACGTTTCAGGATGTTCCTCAATTCTCCACCCGCATTGGAGGTGTCGCGCCGGAAAAGTGTCCCTATTGAGGGGCTATCCTCTTTCTTAAGGGTTACTCCGCAGGGTGCGAGCCTACCAAAAGTCATCGGACGGCTTGTCATAAGGCCGCAAAAAGATTGTCAAGAGATTGGTCCGTTCAATCGCTTCGCTGACTCTGGCTTTCCAGCCGGGGGCTAGGCTTTCAAATCACTTGGATACCGTCGATGCCCTTGCTCCACTCCCTCTCTGCGGCCTGCCTAGCGAAGCTCGGTGCCTGACCAAAGCGTTGCCGACCTGCTACCCACTGTTTGAAAGCAAACCGCAGATAACAAAATTGCTTGCGCAATCTAAAACGATAAAGGGTTCGTGCAGAAGCCAGCCAACTGGCAGTGACTGTTGCAAAATCTCTATATCGCTCATTGAGGCGTTCTGAGCGTAAAGAGGCTGATTTCATCATTTAGGATGCCGCTTGGTCCACGTACTCACGGGCTTCGCGTAGCTTTTCTGCATCGTCGTTGTCATCCCCACCGATTTCAATAGCAGCTGCATACCACTTGAGCGCAGCGTCTTTATCGACGGGTACGCCTACACCACGAGAAAAGATTCGGCCAAGTTCGATCCGCGCAGCAAAAGCATCCGTACTCTTGGAAGGTCTACCAACCGCCTCAAACAAACGAATTGCCTCCTGAATGTCCTGACTGATTCCCAAACCCTTTGCGTACATCCGACCCAGATTAAGGATGGCTCGTGAAGAGCCTTGATTGGCGGCTGCCGACAGAAACCGGAATGCCTCTTTGTAGTCGACCTCGACTTCGTACCCGTATAAGTAGCAGCCGCCCAGTATGGATTGGGCCGCACAACTACCCGCTTCTGCCCTTCGACGCAATTCTGGAACATCGATAGCCATCATTAGCTTGCGAGTATATCTGGACTCGTTGGGAATCGGACTGAAGGCTCTCGCGGCGGAGCTTGAGC
>DATMOO010000255.1:0-4881 GCA_035568275.1 Candidatus Sulfotelmatobacter sp. | reverse complement strand
TTCCTGCTTCGGAGGTAAATACACTTAGGCATTATTTTGCGGTTATTTTTCATTATCTGTTTGCCGATCAATGAGTTAGATGGCGGTAGTGACGTGAACACCAAAGGGAGTTTAGACCCGACGTATGAATGAGGAGTCGACCAATCTCGTCGAGCGAGTCCGAGTTGGAACATTTGAGCTCAATGTCCGAACCGGAGAACTTGTCTCGATCGGAACGGAGCCTGTGGAACCTGGGCCTGTGGAACCTGGATCGGCAAAGGTCCTGCTCCGTGAGCAACCCTTCCGCATTCTGCGAATTCTGGTCGAGCGGCAAGGCCAAATTGTTTCCCGCCAGGAAATACGGCAGATCCTTTGGCCGAACGACACCTTCGTGGACTACGACAGAAGCATTAACGTTGCAATGGCGATCCTGCGCAAGTCGCTCGCAGACGATGCCGACCACCCCAAGTACATTGAAACTCTGGCACGTCGCGGATACAGACTGATCGCACCAGTCGAATGGCAGGAGAGCACGGCGGACATCCCAAGGGTAGAAGATCTGCAGACCTCGACACCCCTTCCAGCAAATCGGAATGGTGGACTTGCCGGCACACGCATTTCCCATTATTGGCTGGCGATCGTCGCATCGCTGTTGCTTTTAGGTACGGCCGGCGCACTCTTCTGGCGCCATCACAGCAGGATAGTGTTTTCTTCGTCCGACACCCTCGTTCTTGCCGACGTGACCAATCAAACTAGTGATGCTGCTTTAGACGAAGGCCTGAGCTTTGCCCTGCTAGTCGCCTTAGAGCAAACTCCGTATCTCAGTCTCCTGGGCGGCGATAAACTCCAGGAGACGGCTCGGCGGCTTGGGCTGAGTAAAGATACCAAAATCACTCCGCTAGTCACTCCGCAGGTCGCTCTGCAGGTCTGCAGGAAAACAAACAGTCGCGCTGTCGTTTCTGCTTCCATTAAGGATGTAGGAAATCGGTTCCGCATCGAGTTGAGCGCGATTGACTGCCAGTCCGGGAAAACGCTGGAGCGAGAGGTCCATGAAGCGGAAAGGCGCGAAGACATCGTTCGAACTCTCGGTTTGTCCGCTTGGCAACTGAGGGCAAGTTTGGGTGAATCGAAAGATTCCCTCGACAGGTTTAATCAACCTCTTGATCAAGCGACCAGTGCTTCACCGGAAGCTCTACAGTTCCTGACCTTAGGCTATGAGAAGCAGCTAAGCGGGGATATTCCCCGTGCCCTGGCCTACTACGAACGCGCCATCGAGAAGGATCAGAACTTCGCACTGGCTTATGCAGCCGAGGGGAGCGGGAATCAATGGCTTAATAAGGATGCGGCAGCTTTGGCCGGTTACACTGCGGCCTTTGAGCTACGCAACCGGATAACGACCCCCTCGCGTTTTCGGGTTGAAACGGCCTATTACGGATCCGCTCGAAACGAGTGGGATGAGGCCTGCCGTGTCGGCCAGGAATGGGTGCGAGCCTTTCCACGCGACGTTATCGCACGAATAAACTTCTCCTTCTGCCTCGCAAACTTGGGACGGCACGATGAGCAGTTGGTTCAAGCCCGCGAGGCGGCGAGGCTGCTTCCAAGCGCGCCCACTCTAATTAGGCTTCTAGTTGCCGCAATGTGTGCTCAACGAATCGACGAAGCGCGAGAGACGTACGATGAAGCCATCTCACGTGGAATGGGCTCCCCTGGCTTGCACCGTTATCACGCGCAGCTGGCATTCCTTCAAAATGACAAATCCGAAATGCAGAAGGAGTGGACCTGGGCATCGCAGGATCCTCTCCGAGGCCGCTTCGTCCTTTATCGCGAATCGGAGGCCGAAGGCTTCTACGGGCGTTCTCGTAAAGCTCATCGCTTAGCGCAAATGGATGTAGATTCCTCCACAAAAGCGGGTTTGTTGTCGGATGCTGCCGGATTTGAGAGCAGCGATGCTTTAAGGGATGCCGAGATCGGCAATCTGCGACAGAGTCAGGCATCGGTTACAGACGCACTACGGAAGAGCCAGGATAAGAATGTTCTGATGTTGGCCGCATTAACATTCGCTCGCGCAGGAAACATAAAACAGTCCAAAGAACTGGTGGACAAGCTGAATCAGCTCTTCCCCAACGACTTTACAATTAAAGCTTTCAGCTTGCCTACGACGCGAGCTGCGATAAAGCTCGACGAAAATGACCCAGCGGCTGCAGTTGAAATTCTGCGGCCGGTAACGCCATACGACTTGGTTATCAGCGACAATTTCGCTTGTGTGTCCCCGGCTTACCTCCGAGGTCTTGCTTATCTCCAACTCAAGGAAGGGAACCTGGCAGCAGCCGAGTTTCGAAAAGTTCTCGATCATTCCGGCGTCGTGGCAGGTTTCGTCACTGGTGCTCTTGCCAAGCTGCAATTGGCTCGTGCTCAAGTCCTCACGCACGACACGACGGCGGCGCGAAAATCGTATGAAGATTTTCTAGCGCTTTGGAAAGACGCTGATCCCGAACTGCCCATCTATAAGGAAGCTAAAGCGGAGTACGCCGCTATGCGCAAGACAGTGCATTAGCGTTCCCGCGGGAACGACTCCTTTTCAATCACGCTGCGAAGCGCTCGCTGGAGTGGCCTACCACGTATACGCCGGAATCAATTTCAGCGTAGCTTGCAAGTGCGCTTCAAGCGATTCTGCCACGTGATTCGGGCTGTCTGAATTTGCCAGGATCCCGCCATTGGCGAGATCTCACCATTAACGCAGCTATCCAATCTTTTGAATTCAGCATTTTACACTGGACCTGTAATTGCCTCATGTGTACGCCATGAGGATTCATGCAGACACTGACCGCGGCGACCTGGATTGTCCGGATGAAATCCGCTCGGCGATGTCGTGCTGTTTGAAGGCCACAGGATCCGAGCGCCCTTCATCTGTCTCGATGGAAAACCGCATGGGGAGGGTGACGGTGTCCGGGCGGGTTCGGTGTCTACCTAAGTTTGCCTTCCTCGCCTTGGTGCTGAGTTTCACAGTTGAAGCGGCGACCCAGAAGGTCGAATCAATTCCCGTTCCGGGGACGAAAGCCTTTCCAGAGAGCATCACATCGACTTCCGATGGAGTTCTCTTTGTCGGGAGCGTGGGGGATGGTGGAATCGTGCGCGTCAAACCGCACACGGCCGAGAGCACCGTATTCGTCCAGCCGGGCGCAGCGGGCTCGCGCTCGATCTTGGGAGTCTTCGCGGATGAGGCATCGAGCACGCTGTGGGCCTGCTCGAACGACTTGAGTACGCTGGGCGGATTTGCAGCGGGCAGTGATACGTGGAGCGCGTTGAAAAGTTTCGACCTTAACACCGGAGATGCAAAACACAGTTTCTCGTTGCCCGGCGCTCACGCCTTCTGCAACGACATCACTGCGGACGGGAAGGGATCCGTGTACGTCACCGACAGCGCGAATCCCACCATCCTAAAACTCTCTGCCGGCACCACGACCTTTGACGTGTTCGCGCAGGATTCTGCGTTTTCTCCGCCTCAAAGCGGCGGTGCCGGGCTCGACGGGATCGCTTTCGGCAGCGATGGCAATCTTTACGTGACGACCTACAAGGCTGGCGAACTCTTTCGTGTGGAAGTCAAGGATGGAAGGGCCGGGCGCGTCACGAAACTCTCCGGTAACCGTCACCTGCAATTTCCCGATGCTCTCCGAGCCCTAGGCAACAACAGTTTCCTCGTGATCGAGGGATCAGGAAGATTAGATCGCGTCGTGATCAGAGGCGACGCTTTCGCCGTCACTCCGATTCATGACGGTTTCGTGACCCCGACGTCGGTTACTCGGATTGGCACGACAGCGTGGGTCAGTGAGGGCCAGCTTTCGTTCTTCTTCGATCCTTCGAAGAAGCGCTTATCGCCTTCTTTGCCTTTTCGAATCTACGCGGTCCCATTGCGAAAGGAAGACAGCAAATGAGGTTTCAGCGCGTGTGGTATCTGACGTTTTGGCTAGGCCTACTCATTGTGCTCTTCGCCGCACGTGGCGTGCATGCGCAAGGCGCGCATGTTGAATCGACGGCGTACCCAACCGTGACGGATGAACGGCTCCAGCATCCGGAAGCGGGCGATTGGCTGATGTATCGGCGAACCTATGACGGCTGGGGTTTCAGCCCGCTGAAGGAGATCACGTCGAACAACATTCAAAAGCTATCGCTGGCTTGGTCGATGAGCACTGACCTACTTGGCGCTCACGAAACGACGGCGATCGTCAATCACGGACGCATGTTCATCACGACGCCTCAAAACAACATCATCGCTCTTGACGCCAAGACCGGAACCCAACTCTGGCGGTATGCCAGGAAGTACCCGGACGGCCTGTTCCAGCTCCATCCGACAAACCGCGGGGTCGCTCTGTATGGCGACTACGTCTACATGGCGACTACCGATTGCGCGCTGGTGGCTCTTGACGCCGCAACGGGCAAAGTGGTCTGGGACGTCCCGTTCGATGACTACAAGGCGGGTTGCTACTCGACCCTGGCGCCGCTTGCGGTTCGCGGCAAAATCATCGCCGGTTACTCGGGTGGCGAACTCGGCGTTCGGGGCTCCTTAAGCGCGTTCGACGCGCTCACCGGAAAACGGATCTGGAAAAGCTATACCGTGCCTGCGCCAAACGAGCCTGGTGGCGACACCTGGAAGGGTGAGACCTACAAACGGGGTGGCGGTTCGACCTGGATCACGGGGGTCTATGATCCTGCTTCGAACACGCTGTACTGGGGGACAGGGAATCCGGGGCCGTGGGTCGGCGATGATCGGCCCGGAGACAATCTGTATACCGACTCGACGCTTGCTCTCGACCCAGATACCGGAAAGATCAAGAGCTATCACCAGTACACTCCGCACGACAGCTTCGACTGGGATGAGGTCTCGGCACCGCTCCTGATCGACAC
>DATMOO010000254.1:0-15636 GCA_035568275.1 Candidatus Sulfotelmatobacter sp. | reverse complement strand
AAACCTGGTCCGCGAAATTGGTCTGGCCGCCGGACTGGTCGACGTGAAGGTTTGCGCCGTCACCGAAGTCTGGTCTGGATTAAAATTCGTCCGTCGCCTTAAAGACCGATAATTCATCCCAAGGAAGAAACATGATTCGAGTAGGACTCATAGGATTTGGCCTTGCAGGACAGGCATTCCACGCTCCCATGATCCGCGGCGTCAAGGGCATGGAGCTAGCATGCGTCCTCGAGCGCAAGACCAACATCGCCAAAACCCGCTATCCCGAAGTGCGAATCGCCCGAACTCTCAACGAGATGTTATCCGACAAATCGATCAACCTCGTCGTGGTCGCCACGCCGAACGACACCCACTACTCGTACACGAAGGCTTCACTGGAAGCCGGTCGCCACGTGGTAGTCGACAAGCCCCTCACCCCGACGATGGCTGAAGCCCAAGAGCTAGTCCGCCTCGCCACCGACCGTGGCCTCCTCATCAGCGTCTATCAAGACCGCCGCTGGGACGGCGCTTTCCGCACCGTGAAAAAGCTGATTCAAGCAGCCGCTCTCGGAAAAGTCGCCGAGTACGAAGCGCGCTTCGATCGCTTCCGCCTCGACGCCAAACCCGGCGCCTGGCGGGAAAAGCCTGAATTCCCCGCCGCCGGTGTTCTGTGGGATCTCGGCCCCCACCTCATCGACGGCGCTCTGGTCCTGTTCGGCGAGCCCGAGTCCATCTATGCCGCAACTCTCCGTCAGCGGGAAAGTGCTGAAATCGACGATGCCTTCGACGTCATCATGCAGTATCCGAAATTGCGGGCGACGCTCCGCGCCCGCATCATCGCCTACACGCCCAGTCATCATCTGCTGCTGCACGGAACGGAAGGCTCGTTCGTGAAGTACGGAATGGATCCGCAGGAAGAAATCCTGCGTAGCCCCAATTACCCCGACGGACTCGATTGGGGAAAAGATTGGGGACGCGAAACCGAGAAACACTGGGGAACCCTCACCCGCGTCGGCGAAAACCCGCGCAAGATAGAAACCGAACCCGGCGACTATCGCGGCTTCTACGTAAACATGCGCGACGCCATCGAAAAGAAGGCCCCGCTAGACGTTCCCCCAGAGCAATTCCTCCGCACCCAGCGTGGCCTCTTGCTCTCTCACAAAAGCAGCCGCGAGAAACGCGTCGTAAATTGGAACGAACCATTAGAGTAGCGCGGGCGTCCCCGCCGGCCACCGATCGGAAATGAACCACGAGGGTGCCCCACCCTTGTCGCGTCTTGTGCGACCGGATGGGGATTTTGACTTCCTGTCAGTCAAGAATAAGCGGCGATCTAACGTTTGAGGTCTGAGCCTAATATCAAGAACCAAACCCGAAAAACGGTAGGCACCCCTTTTCAAACGTTTCAGAACTGAGAACTGAGAACTGGGTACTGGGTACTGCCTTCTATCCCCCCGCCTTCAACTCCGTCAGCACCTGCTTGGCGATCTCCTTCAGCGTCTCGAAAACGCCGACGCCCTGAAAGGCCACCGCTTCAACGATAGGCTCATTCTTCTTGCGGAGTTCCGTAGAGAGCAAATCAATCGGCAGAATGTTCGGCAGATCACGCTTGTTTAACTGCAGCACGTAGGGAATTTTGTTGAAGTCATACCCGTGTTCTCTGAGATTCGACATCAGGTTCTCGAGGGCTTCGACGTTGGCGTCCATGCGCTGCTCTTGCGAGTCGGCCACGAACACAATTCCATCCACGCCCCGCAGAATCAGCTTGCGGCTGGCATCGTAGAAAACCTGTCCTGGAACGGTGTACAGGTGAATGCGAGTCTTGAATCCGCGCACCGACCCAAGATCCAGCGGAAGAAAATCGAAGAACAGCGTACGCTCGGTCTCGGTGGCCAGCGAGATCATTTTGCCCTTCTGCTGGTCCGCTGTCTTCTGATAAATCACCTGCAGATTCGTCGTCTTGCCGCCGAGCCCGGCGCCATAGTACACGATCTTGCAATTGATTTCCCGGGCTGCGAAGTTGATGAAACTCAAAGGCTTTCCTCGAAAGCGGACAACCCTTCGCGGGCCGCCGCCTGCACAACTGTCCCTTTTAGGAGGCTCGCGGTCTTTATATCATACGGGGGGTACCGACCGCAGGTTACTCACGTGACCCCGGTGGCAAATCTACCTTCTTGTCATTCCGAAACGGCGTTAGCCGTTGAGGAATCTGCTGTCGCTCGCAGCGCCACGGCGCGGGTGACGAGCGCCGCCCTCACGGGCTGGTACACCCAAATCACGGTGCTTCGATTGCCTGAAAAACCGACCCTAACGGGCCGCAGGAATCGGATAATACCCGGCCTTGGTATAGATGTTCAGATTCGCCCCATGGCCAAGCACCCGAACCTCAACATCGCGGTATGCCGAGCTCGAGGCGATCGCCTTAGGAACGTAACCGAGCGTGTACTGGTTGCGCGCCTCGGACGTGACTTGCGCATACGCTTCTTCAATTGAGTTCCTTGAAAGCTCGGTGAATACGCTTCCGCCCCCGGTGGCGTTGGTGTATTTTGGCAAAATGTCACTATACCCGTGGCGAAACACGTGGGGAAGCTTCTCCACTTGTTTATAGATCGGCAGGGCCCCCATATCGAGCACAACCGCTTTTACCTGGATACCTTGGGTTTCCAGCACGTGCAGCACCTGGTTGTAACTAGCCCGGCTGCCCATTTCCCGCCCATCACTGATGACGAAGATCACTTTCCGCCGGGTGCGATCTCGCTTGCTCAAGTCCAGCGCTGCCCGCAGGATCGCATCGTTCAACACGTGCGCTTCCTTGGGTGGCGTGTATACAGGTGGCGGTCCCGACGTGCCCACCGGAATTCCATTCACCATCGGCGGTTGCGGACCCAGCGGCCCGCCCAATACTGGAGGCCCATTGTTGTGTCCCCGCACCAATTTCAAAGAGTCCAACGTCGCAGTCAATCTCTCCGGCTTGCCCGTAAAATCGGTTACCTGGCTAACCGTGGTGCTGTAGGTATACAGCGCCACTTCGTCGTAAGGGCTGAATGCGCCCACTAGGGCTGAGTACGTCTGATTCACTTTCTGCACCGACACATCGGCCATTCCCAGATCGATCAGGACCGCCACTGAAAGTTGGAACGGGTCGCTGGTAAAAAAAGTCAGCTTCTGCGGCTTTCCGTTCTCGAGTACGGTGAAATCCTGTGGCAGCAAACCATCCACACGCCTTCCCTGTTTGTCCTTGACCATCACCGGAATCTGTACGAGGTTTGAGGTGATCGAGATCTTGTAAAGATCGTCCGCCGGATTGATCTGATTTTTCGGCGCGCTGCCCTGGGAACTTGCCTCCGGCATACTTCCTGGCGGAACAGTTTCCACCGGCGGCATATTCGGTGGGGCTGGGGTCTCCTGACCACCCTGTTGTCTGGAACCGTCAGTCGACGAATGCGCTGGGTTGGGCGTCTGACTCGGCTTCGGCGGCGTTTCCGGCTTAGGCGCGGGTTTCGGCGCCGGCGGCTGCACCGCCGATGGCGTATCCGGAATGTCCTGCGACGACTGTGAGTTAGCTGGACTCTGCGTCTGATTGGACGTCTGACCCTGAGCAGAGCCCTGTCCCTGCGTACCGCCCGATTGCGCCCGTGCGACTGATATCCCCAAGACGCACGCTAATGCCACAACCGCAAGCCGCGAAGCGGCGAAAGAATACAGCCCACGGCGTAAGCCGTGGGTATCCGCGCCAAAGGGAGTCAAGCCCTGAAGGGGCGAAAGACTTTGCGCTCCCCAGCCTCTGAAAAGCGCGCGAAACTGTCCGATTCGATCCATTCTCATCGCCACCCACCGAGAAAAATCCACTTCTACACCCCTTTGGGATGCCAATCCCACCCCGTTTGGTGCATCTAACCTACAGGATTAGACTAACAAAAGAACCTCTTCGAGAGTTCCCATGCTCAAAAGCCCAAGCTTTCGCCGACTTCTGCCCGGTTTGGCCCTCACAGCCGTGGCTCCCTTTCTCCTGGCCCAGCAGTCTTCGCAACCTGCGCAATCCCAACAGCCGGCGGACCAGAATCCCTCCGAAACCCTGAAGGTCAATGTCAACGTCGTCCAGTTATTCTTCAACGTCAAAGACAAGCACGGCGCTCTTATCCCCAAGCTCACCAAAGACGACTTCGAGATCTCCGAGGACGGCAAGCCTCAAACCGTTAAGTATTTCACCGCCGAATCGAACCTGCCGCTCACTCTTGGCATCATGATCGACGCCAGCGGCAGCCAGCGCAACGTCATCGACATGGAAAAAGAAGTCGGCGGCGCCTTCCTCAAGCAGATCCTGACCGACAAAGACGAGGCCTACGTCATGAGCTTCGACATCACCGTCGATCTGCTGCAGGATTTCACCCGCGACACGCGCCGTCTCCAGGCCGCGCTGAACAAAGCCAAGGTCAACGTCGACTACACCAGTGGCGGAATCCCCGGCATGGGCGGCGGTCCCGTCCCCACGCAGAATGCTCCCGGCACGCTGCTCTACGACGCTGTCTATCTCTCCGCCCACGATATGCTGGCCAAAGAAGTGGGCCGCAAGGCGATGGTTCTTCTCACCGACGGTCAGGACGAAGGCAGCCGCCTCAAGATCCGCGACGCCATCGAAGCCGCGCAAAAAGCCGACGCCATCGTCTACGTCCTGCTCTGCGCCGATCGCGGAGGATACTTCAGTTCCGGCATGTCCTACACCGGCGAGGGAGACATGCGTAAGCTGACCGAGCAGACCGGAGGCCGCGTCATCAACGTCGGCAACAAGTTCGACAAGCTTCGCGAAGCCTTCGATCAAATCGCCGCCGAACTTCGCAGCCAGTACAACATCGGCTACGTCCCGACCAATTTGAAACTAGACGGTACCTACCGCAAACTCGAGATCAAGAACAAGCAAAACTACAAAATCCAGGCCCGCGCCGGATACTACGCCGCCCGCAGCCAAGACTGAAGTTCCTGTAAACCAACCAAGGTTCCCTTCGTGTACCTTAGTGTCCTTCGTGGTTAAAGCCTTCTCTGCCCGGTGCGTTCGAATCTCCGCGTTCTCTGCGATATATTCTCAGCGATCTCAGCGGTTAAGAAATCAAACCAAGCTGCTAATCCTTTGACTTAGAAACTCCCTCAAAGGCACAATGAACACCCACAGGCTATACACAAGCCTTGTCGACAGCTAATCGCCAGGTCGATCCCGAGGGTTCCAATGCCTAATTTCTCGCGACGTTCATTTCTCCACCTTTCCGCCGCAGTCAGCTCTGCCACGGCTCTGCGCTTCATGACCGAGCCCATGTTCGCCGCCGCGGCCCGCCGCCGCCCGCACGCTCCCGATGCGGTCATGATCGACTCCAACGAGAATCCCCTCGGTCCCTCCCCGTCTGCGCGCGATGCCATGGCCGCAATCCTCCCCCAGGGCGGACGCTACGCCGACAACCTCACCGACGATCTCGTCTCCACCTTCGCCAAGATCGAAGGCCTCAATCCCGAATACATCCACGCCACAGTCGGCTCCACTCCGCCCCTCGCATTGAGTGTGCTAGCTTTCACCTCTCCTCAGAAAAGTTACGTCACCGCCGATCCCGGATTCGAAACTGGCATGAAGATGGCCGAACAATCCGGAGCGCGTACGGTCAAAGTTCCGCTCACCAAAAGCTATGCCCACGATGTCAAAGCCATGCTAGCCGCAGGTTCCGATGCGGGAGTCTTCTATATCTGCAATCCCAACAATCCCACCGGAACCCTCACGCCCCGCGCCGACATTGAGTATCTAGTTTCGAACAAACCGAAAGGTTCCATCGTCCTGATCGACGAAGCCTACATTCACCTCACGGAAGCTCCCAGCACGCTCGATCTTGTGAAGGCCGGAAAAGACGTCATCGTGCTCCGGACATTCTCCAAGGTCTACGGCCTGGCCGGCATTCGCTGCGGATTCATCATCGCCCGCCCGGATCTCGCGGACAGAGTCCTGCAGCGCGGCGGATTAAACTTCATGCCCGTCACCGCCGTCGTCGCCGCCACCGCCAGCTTGAAAGATCCAGGCCTCGTCTCCGAACGCCGCCGCATCAACGCCACGATCCGCCAGCAAACCTTCGACTGGCTCACCCGTAACCGATATTCGTTTATTCCTTCCGAGTCCAACTGCTTCATGCTCGACACCAAACGTCCTGGCGAAGAAGTCCGCGATGCCATGGCCAAAGAAAATGTCCTGATCGGCCGCATCTGGCCCATCATGCCCACCTATGTCCGCATAACGGTAGGCACCCAGGACGAAATGTCAAAATTCCAATCCGCCTTCCAAAAAGTCATGCAAGCCTAAGTGTGGAGCGGGCGCTTCCGCCCGCTAAGGTTTCCTTCGTGTACCTTCGTGTCCTTAGTGGTTGAAGCCTTTCGGTCCTGCCCCGACGACCACTAGTCACTCCGCCCACGATTACCAACGTAAGCTGCCACGCACGTCGTTGCTTAATTAGCTTGATGAGAAGGGACCCAGTATCCACGGTCCCTGCCAAAGCCTCCATGACCTCCGTTGCCGTAGCCCTCGGTGCGCTCAACCTCGCAGGCGTTCGCCTCCTCTGCACAATTGGAAGCTGCGCCGGATTGATCGTCGTGCTATTCGGACTCCGGCTCAATCGCAAAGCGCTCAACGCGTCGCAAGAACCCCCTTCCGCGCCGACTGCGGCTAGTCCCATCTCTCAAGAGCCACCTGCTCAATCTCCCGCGGCAGCCCAACCGATCATTCACCTCACCACCACGAACCCCGGCGCCATCAGAAGCTCCGAGATGAGCCAGCAACAGAAGATCGCAGCTGCGCTCGATCGAGCGGGACTCGCCACTTCCGCCGCGTGGTCGAATTCGACCCCGCCGAGCGAGCCCATAACAAAACAGCAAACTCCCACCGTTGCCCCGGACCAGGCCCCCGCCCAGACCCACTCTTCAATTCTTCGAAAAATGTTTCTGCTGGGTGGGGCGATGCTCGCCCTGATCAGCCTGATCGTATTCCTGGCCATTCGTTAGCTCGCGCGCGGCGACCAAACCAACAAGCACCAGGCTCTCGCATGCACCACGCTCCTAACCATTCCCGCGTCGCTCGTTCCATGGTCCACACGATGCGCTCTAGTACAATCGAACCCGTGAGCGACAAGGTCCGCATCGGAATTCTGGGCGACTTCAACGCCGATTTCCGCTCACATCACGCCACCAACGACGCCCTGCAGCACGCCGCCCGCAAACTCAAGATGGAAGTGCAGGGCGAATGGATCCCGACTCCGTCCCTCGACAATCCCGACGCCGAGAAGACGCTCGAATCCTTCGACGGACTTTGGGCCTCACCCGGCAGCCCTTACAAAAGCTTTGACGGCATGCTCAAAGGCATCGAGTTTGCCCGCCGCCGCGACTGGCCCTTCCTCGGTACCTGCGGCGGATTCCAGTACGCCTTCATCGAATTCGCGCGCAACGTTCTTCAAATCGCCGACGCCGACTCCGCCGAAAACAATTCTGGATCGAAGAACATCATCATCTATCCGGTCGCCTGCGCCGTCCCCGACCGAAACGGCAACTCGCCCAAGCTTTCCGGCGCCATTCCCGAGATTCGCCTTCGGCCCGGCTCCTACCTGCAAACGTACTACGGCAAAGATAAAGAAGTCGTCACCGAAGAATTCTTCTGCAACTTCGAAATCAATCCCGACTTCGAATGGACTACGATGGAAGCCGGATTCCCCGTAGTCGCCCGCGGCCCCGAAGGCGAAATCCGCGCCATCGAATCCCCCACGCACCGCTTCTACCTGGCAACGCTCTTCCAGCCGCAACTGTCGTCGACGGAAAAGAATCCGCACCCGCTGGTCCTTGCCTTCGTCCAGGCTGCCTCCGACTGGGGCAAGAAAAAGCTAGACGACAGCGTCCTGGAGTAGCGTCGACCGAGAGTAGCGCCGGAGTCTTCGCCCGTTCTCGTGGTGGACCTTTCGGCCGAGCAGATCCGCCGCCGACACAACCGTGGAAGAGCGGCCCTTCAGGGCCGCGTTAAATGACCCGGAATAGAAGGGCTTCAGCCCCCGTGGTCCTCCTCCGCCAATTACCAAAGTCCAGTCACACCACGCATTACCGACCACTCCCCAACTGCATCTGGAGCACTCGACGACTCGCCGCTACACTCGCTTCCGTCGGTCGCCCTCCCCAAGCCGCGCCCGCAGGAGCCAATTCCGTCTATGCACATGCAGTTGATTGACTCGTTCCGCCTCCCTTTCTCGACGCTGATGAGCTACATCCCCGTGATCGCGACGATCGTGACCACGTTCTTCAGCATCGTGCTCGCGCGCGCCACCCTGCGTTACGTCGAGTCCACCGACAAAGGGCTCGCCCTCGCCCGCGAAGAATTCGAGCGCGAATGGAATCCCGACCTGCACATCAAGATGGAGCGCGTCGCGAACACCGAAGCCCAACTCATCGTCACGAACCTGGGGAAGACCTCGGTGCTGCTGCAGCTCCTGCAACTGCGCAAGCTCTCGCACGCCACGCCCTTTGAGCGATGCCGCCTCAACGACCCGCTAGTCGGAGGCCTCACCTGGACGCAGGAAATGGGCAAGCGCCTTCTCGCCTGCACGGGATACGAATTCGAAGGCCCCATCGCCGCAGCGATGACCTTCTACGCTGCCGGACGCATGTACCGCACCGACTGGTTCCGCTCGCAGATCGTAGTCCGCGAAGGCCGCATCGTCAGCCTGGAGCCAAGCACCATGCCGACGCGCAGAGTGCGTCAGGTAGAACGCAAAGGCCAGCCAGAACGCCGCCGGGAATTTGTTCAAGACCTAGCCGCGGGATCCGCGCGCGAGAAAGAAGCCGACAAGCCCGAAGAAAAATCCTTCGGCGCTGGCGCTTAATTCCCATTTCGAATCGTAGAGCACAAAAACGGGCGGCAAGGGCCGCCAAATACTCCCAGATTCTGTCATCCTGAGCAAAGCGAAGGACCCCGCCAACGCCGGCAGCACCCCACTCCCGGCAAGGCGTTCTCTCGATGCTGCAGGAAGAATGAACGTGAAAAACCACCAGTACTTCGTCTACATCATGTCCAGCCACTCCGGCACCCTCTACATCGGCATGACAAACAGCATTTACCGCCGCGCCCGGAACACAAAAGCGGACAAATCGACGGCTTCGCCTCGAAGTACGGTTGCACCCGCCTGGTCCACTACGAAAGCTTCGACTACGTTCACCTCGCCATCGGACGAGAGAAAGAACTGAAAGGCTGGACCCGCGCGAAAAAGATAGCCTTAATCGAATCCAGAAATCACAGGTGGACAGATCTGGCAGAACATTGGGGAGCACAAATGCTGTTCGCCGGTGAATCCGTGCACAGCAAATAGGTCCAGTTTCGAAATAACCCCGCCAAACCCTGTCATCCTAAGCGAAGGACCCCACGACCGCCCTCAGCGCCGCAGAAGTTTCAAGGCGTTCTCCCCATGCACCCGCCACCATATTGAGAACGCCCACCAGCAACGTCTTTGCAACAAGCACCTGCGGGATGCTTCGCTTCGCTCAGGATGACAACGCAAAAATGTGACGTTACCCCTTCACGCACACCACCTGCCGCAAGGTATGCATGATCTCGATCAGATCCTTCTGTGCCTCCCTCACCGCATCAATGGAAAAAGGCGCGCCCTTGTCAGGAAGAATTACGTTGTAAGTCTGATCAGTCATACATGTTCTCTTTCTGCTCTCTTGTCATCCTGAGCGAAGCGAAGGATCCCCTGTCTGCCCGGAGCATCACAGGCGTCTCGAGGCATTCTCTCGATGAACTAAAACACGGTAACCACTCATCACGCGGGTAACGCTTACCAACGTTCCCGCAGCTAGGCAGCGAAATTAAAGTTCACGGCTTGGTTGCCGATCCTATCTTTCAGGAGACCACTATGATCACTCCGATCAACAGTCCGCACGCACCCGGTCGATATCCACCAAGCCGCGCATCCGCCCCTCGGAGCCGAAGCCCGATCCCAGAGCCCAGACTCCACCCGTCCATAAAAGCGGAGAAGTCTCGCAAGACCAGGTCACGCTCAAAAGCGCCGGCCAACCCGATACCGACCGCAGATAGCGCCGGCAACCTGTCGGATGTCGCGGGGCGCCCCGCCATTCTCAAGGGTGCCCCATCCTAACGTCGCAAACGACGCGACGTTAGGGTGGGGACTTTGACTTTCTCAACGCGTCATCACGCCTTAGATTCAACACGTCGGATCTCCGGCGCGAATCCAATCTGCACCAGCCGAGGCACCGCATTCCGGTTCCGGTAATCCGTGCAGTAGAGCACATCGAGCTTCACCTCACGTAATCCTCCACCGAAGGTGCAGAACACAGTATTGCGCCCCGTCGCACCGTACTGCATGTGGACAAAGGTGCACCGTGCGCACAGCCCGCGCTGGGCTCGCCGCGGAGGCTTCGTTCGGACGTACCGAACCAGTCGCGCCAAGGCAATTACAATCGCCCACCACAAAATTGTCGTCACGGAAGCCTCCTTCCCCGGTGAACGAGTTCACCGAATTTTCCACAGAACAAAATCAAATCGTGGGACATCTGACCTTGCTTTCCACAGCCAGAACGTCCGATCACGGCGTAGGCCGAAAGGCCTTGGGCTACTACTATGTGGCCGAGAGCTAAGTGCTTATTGCGCAATATTGCGTATAAGTGCAACAGGCTCAAGATTTTGCGAGCATGTCGCGAGATCAAATTAACTTAAGCTCTAGCTCTTTGAAATCTATATTTTCGGAATTTAGGGTCCAGAAAGTCGCAAGCCTGTCGATCTTCTAACCCCAATGTTCTAACCCCAATGTTCCCAAGATTTTGCCCGCAAAATATTGAGCGCCAATGATTTGCGCGAAATTTCCCCATGACTCGATAATTGCAAGGGACCCCAAGGGGGAGGGGTACCTACCCATTCACAAAAAGGTAAACACCCCTTTCCCGATTACTCCGCCCGCTCCAGTTCGCGGATGTACTCGACGACCGACTCGCTCCAGCCGTCGATGTGCGTCCACTTGCCGTAGCCGACGCCGTTCTTGTAGCTGGCTACGTTGATCACGTATCCCTTGCCCCGCGGCGCCGGAACCGTGTCGTGCGCCTGCTCGTCGGTAATGACGATCAGGCGATCGTAGGCCTGCTTCTGATTCATCGCCGACTCGTTAAGCTCGGCGACTGCGTTGCCGAGCATGGTGCTCGAGTGCGGCTGCGAGGCGTCGATCGCGTCGCGCAGTGCGAATCCGCGGCGCGCCGGGACCTCGACCAGTTTGTCGGAGAAGCTGAACACCCCGACCTTCTCGCCGATCTCGCGCAGCAACACCGCGAGACCGTAAGCCGCGTCGGTGCGCTGCATCTCGGAACGCTGCGAGAGCGAAGCAGTCATCGAGCCGGAAACGTCGACCAGCACGATGGTCTTTCCGCACAGCTTCTCCGCACCTGCGACGCACTTCAGCATCGCCTGCTCGAGCGCCTCTTCCCAATACGGAGCGTATCGCGCAGCAGCCAGGAAGCGGAATGGCAGCACGCGCGCGGTGCTCATCGAGCCGAGCGCGGCGAGAACGAGATCTTCGCTCACTCCGACGTCGCGCAGGTTGCGCAGGTTGCGGAGCAGAGCCAGCGCACCGAGCTTCTCCTCTCGGAGCAGCCGCTCCCAAGCGTCGCGCTTGTCAGCGCCAGAGCTCAGCGCCACTTCCCAAGTGTCAGGAGCGGTGAGTTCTCCGGCGATCAGGTGCTTCCACACTTCGGCCTGCGCCTCGTCACGCGGCTTGGCGTGAGCGAGGAACAGAACGTCGCGCAGCTTGATGGGTCCGCCACGATCGTACTTCGCGAGCGCGTACGCATCGAACTTCGGGAAAGCCGCAGCCAGCCCCTTCTTCACCTGCGCGGAGAGAGGCACGCGGCCGTCCTTCCAGTAGATGGCGACGAACTCGGCGAGTTCGTCGGCACGCTGGATGACGCGCGCCAGCGTCTCGGCCACCAGTCCGCGATGCGTTGCGTGACGCGCCATCTCACGGACGAGCAGAAGCGGCGCGTGACGCAGCTTCATCTTCTCGCGAGCTTCGACGGCAAGGGATGCCACCTTCTCGGCCGCAACCTTGGGGACGAGTTCCGCGATGCGGCCCGCGATCTCGACTCCGTCCTCGTAGAACTGGCTCTCCCAGAGCAGGCAAGTCAGCACCGAGCGCCGCAGTTGCAGCTCCGTGGAGATGTTGCGCGCGGGAGCACCTTCGTGCGTCCGCGGGCCAAAGTTCAGGTTGAGTAGGTTGAGTCGAGCCATTTGTGGTCTCCTTTCGATTCGAGCAGTGAGCTATGAGTTAGGAGCAATGAGCTATGAGCCGAAGCTTCTAGCCGCTCGCTCCTCTCCCAATGTTCGCGTTGTCATTCCGATCCGCGTAGCGGTGAGAATCTACTGTCCTGATTGCCGCGCCTCATAATTTACTTTGGCCACACAGCAGCTTTAGAACCTTCGCGTTCCTCGGTCTTGCCGTGCTTGTGGCTTGCTATGATGAATCGTTTCCTTTTTTGAGGTCGCAAATTGCGACCTCAAGTTTGGTTATCACCCATGAACAAAACTGAAATCGTCCTCGCCAAGAGAGTCAGTTCGAAGATCGTGATTCTGCGCAATCAAAAGATCATTCTCGATAGCGACCTGGCCGAACTTTACGGCGTTCCGGTCAAGCGTCTGAACGAGCAGATCAAACGGAACCATGAGCGATTCCCCGCCGACTTTCTTTTCACTCTGACGAGCGAGGAGTACCAAAACTTGAGGTCGCAAGATGCGACCTCAACTTCAGAGCATGGCGGACGCCGCTATCTGCCGAACGCCTTCACCGAGCACGGCGCGATCATGGCTGCCACCGTGTTGAACTCGAAGCGAGCGATCGAAATGAGCATCTTCGTAGTCCGCGCCTTCGTGCAGATGCGCCAGGACATGGCCGTCAATCAGCACGTCGTGTCGAAGCTCTCCGAACTCGAAGCACGACTCGACGGCCACGATACCGAGCTTCAGGACCTGGTCGGGGCCATCCAAGAACTCATCGCGCCGTTGCCGGCCGGCAACCGGCGCATCGGTTTCGAAACCCCCTCACTCGTACCGAAACCTTCAGAGGATTGAACGTCCACCACGCGTTCGCATGTACCGTTATAGTTACGAAACTCGCCGGGGAATTCGCGGCAACGGTCTTGCTCTGCCAACTGAGCTACATGCTCCTGGTCGGGAACATGGCAGGACTCGAACCTGCGACCTTCGAAGGAACCGTTGACTTCACCACCGGCGAACTTTCTGGCGCTGCCTAGGCCAGCACCGATTCCACTTCCTCCTTTGCTCCGCATTGCGTCGTAACTCTGCGTCGGATGTCCAGAGTTGCGGGATCTTCCGCCAGGCCCAGTAGCAAGCCCTGGAACTCTGCCATCGTCTCGGCGTGGCTGCAGGTTCTGACGAACTCTCGCGCCTCTGCCTCCGACGCATCTGGAAAAAATCGCAAGTACAGATCTGCTTTCTGTGCATCGGACGCTTTGCCAAGATACAGCTTGTAGTCAATTCGTCCTGGCCGCAGCAACGCCAGATCCAGTACCTCCATGTGATTCGTCGTCATCATGAACAGAACTCCCGTTGGCGCGAAGAAGCCATCGAGCACGTTCAACAGGCCGGAAAGCGTTACACCGTTGTTGGCGCTCTCCTTCTCTCTCTTGTCGCCGGGCTTGTCTGCACCGTTCGCGGGCTCGCGCTTTTGCCCGCCTTTCATACAGTCGATGTCTTCAAACAGCAATACCGAGTCCCTCGGAACTTCACTGACTGCAGCCATCAGACTTCGATCGTTGAACTCGGTCAGGTTCACGCAATACACCGACAGCGCGAAGTGTGCAGCCACCGCGGATACCAACGAAGTCTTGCCTGTTCCCGGAGGCCCATAAAACAAGTAGCCTCGATGGTACGGAACGCCAAGCCGCGAGTAGCGTTGCTTCGAACTGCGGAAACGCGTAATGTCTTCGACCAGTTGCTCCTTGTCGCCGGACTGCAAGACGACCGACTCCAGCAAGCGCGGCGTGTAGTTCTGCGAATAGTCCCAGCCGTCGTTGTATGTGTATAACCACGACTGTACTCCCCGGCGCTTGTTGTGACTCTGTACGACGTCGTCGACAAACCGCCGGAGAAACACTTGCTTTCTGCCAACCGTACGGAACGTCAACGACTCCATTCGCTTCGCTGTTCGCTCACGGGTGTTCTCGGTGCGCGTGAACCACACCTGAAACGGCCTGCCTGCATACCAGAACCAATGAACGCCTGGAGCCGGAATGAGTGCGACGCGTTCTGACTGCAGGGTCGTATCGAGATCAATACGCCGGACGCGCTTCAGAAACTTCTGATCGAGGAACCACTCCTTGACCCAGACGAATACTGCGTCGTCGTCCTTCACCGTAATCATCATCGTGGTCTGGCCGACGATCCAGTACCACAACTTCTCCGGGATCGATCGAAGATACGCGCCCACCGCGCCAATCGCCATCAGTAGTAATCCGCCGGAGGCAAACTGGTTCTGGCCGCCGAGCACGTGTTTGATAAATTCGATCATGTCGTTCGTCAGTTATTCAGAGGGCAAGATTTCAAGTTCGTCGTCGGCATGGGGAACGAATGGGAGCCTCTTGCCCCACTTGCGGTTCTTCCATGTACTCCTTCCTCGCTCCCGCTCCACCACGACCTTGTGCATGTCGACACGCATTGCTTACGAATACTTTCTAAGGTGCGCAATGAGCACCGGTTGTTGTTTCAGTTGCTCTCGCCGGGGAATAGCGAAAAGAGTCGAGGCTACGTTCTCCAGGTACCTTTTGTTTCGGGACTACGCCCCCGTCCCTGCAGAGTTGCACCTCGGCAGGTTACGCATACCTGCTTTGTCGTTTGGGGCGAAGTAACTCTTCTCTTCGCCACCGGCGAAACCTTCCTTTCGACAATTGCCCTCAGGGGCTAAAGCCCCGATTCATGGGGCCGACAGACGCGGCCCTTAGAGGGCCGCTCTTCCACGGCGATGCACCTGTACGGAGATGCGCGTGGAGTCTCCCCTGCGTGCAGCGCGGGCAAAACACCCGCGCTGCAACTGCGGTCGCAGCCAGGGAACTGGGATCACGGTTGGGGGCTCGAACCCCGGCCTGTGTTTATAGGCACGCCGCGAAGTTGCCGTGAACTTCACCACTGACTGAATTTCGGTTGGCGCGGAGTCTTCCGCGCGTTTTACGAACCACTTTGGTCAGGGAACAGTCGGTTACGGATTGGGCTTTCGCCCAGCACGGTCTCCGGAGAGAGCGGGCTGTTCTTACCAAGAGAAGTATCCGTCGCCTTTCACCACTGACCGAACTCGTCGGCTGTGTGATCCGAGTTTCGCTCGGAGGGCGGACGAAGGCGTCCGCCCCAACACAATCCATGCACACGAATGCGTTTTGCTGGGGGAATGAACGGCAGCGGCAATGGTTGATTCTCAGTCGAAGGAACCGCGGCCTTCGCCACCCAGAGTACTTTTATTTTGTTAGCTTTGCGTTAACGGCGCCGGGGAACTAATTAGCGCAATCGGACGACGCCCTGAAACTGACTTGGCATGGATCGAGCCTTGTCAGCCCGCTAAGCGATTTGTGCGTGTTTATCGACAAATTTGG
>DATMOO010000253.1:0-21049 GCA_035568275.1 Candidatus Sulfotelmatobacter sp. | reverse complement strand
CCGTTTCCCTTGAGAGGAAAGAAGCACAGCAAGGATAGCCAGCGGAGATCGACATGCTCCGGGACGAATTCCAGTCCAGATCAGAAAGTACTCCTGCTGCTCCTGAGGCCTCTCCAAAGTCGCGGTGGAAAACGAACATTCTTTAAGCGGACGGTTGTCGGGAGGCGTCGGCTTTCTGCTCTTTTCCGTCTTCCCTGGACCTACCCGTACGGCGGAGTTGAGATTCCCTTTGTGCCTTCAGCGTTCCGTCCCTGCGTTGCGTCGGCTTCACATTCAAGACAAAGTGGACGGTAGCCCACAGAAAGTGGGCTCCGTCGGACTTGATTACGAGAGCATCGACGGACTTAAGCGCTCCGTCCGGCAACTCCAGATGATCGGCAAGCATTACGATGGGGATCTCTGGCTTGACGTTTTTGATGTCTGCCGCAATGACTGCACCATCTATCAGACCCAGATGGTACTCCAGCACAATTGCATCTACGGGCCGCGAGTTCAAAAGCCGTAGGCCCTCCGAGCCGCTAGTCGCTGTGAGCAACTCGTATCCGTTTTCTCGGAGGAGAGCCAATTGAGCCGGGTCTCGGTGAATGCAGAGGAGAGTGCTGCTGGCAGCCATTCCATTCAGGTATAGATACGGCAGTCCCAAAAATCTGCCCAGAATTGCTCACATCGCACTTCCCAAATCACAGAGACCAGAGCAATTGTGACCAGACATCTGGGGAATTGAGACCTTAGCATCTGTCGTATCTCTTCTTTTGGAGGAATCCCTATGAGAAAACAGTATCTTCACCTCTCCACTTACCCTTGCGACGCGTGCGACGGACCCGTCGTCGCTGGGTCGCTGGCGGTTCGCGAGAATGAGATATCGAAAGAAACCGATATCCGGCAAGTGGGAGCAATCTGTTTATCATGTGGTCGTCGGCAAAGCGAGGCGATCGCACCAGCTCGCGCACGCCACCTGCTGCCGATGGAATGGGCCGCACCTGATGCAATCCAGGCTTCGGCCCTGACCACCGCTTTTGTGGAAGCACTCAATCGCGCAGAACTGCACTAAGCCAGTTGCATCTAAAGTTAATCCCGAAGTCCAGCGGAAATGCGGCCTGCGCCGCAGCTACAACAGCGTCCGCAGTCGGAGCCCGCGAAAGCGGATGACGAGAAGCATCAGGACGAGAAGCCGCAACAGAGCGAGAGGCCGCAGTAACGAAATCGTTTCGGGTTTTGAGTTTATTCTGGGCACCCTCAGATTTTAGAGGGCGCCATTTTTGCTATGAGCGCAGCCCTTTAGATTAGTCAGCCATTGCCGAGGGTCTATCCGCGGTGTTTGAGAACTGAGCAATTCAGACCAGCTATTCGTTCAGGTTGCGCCCATCATGATGCTTGAGACGAACTCTCCCTCTCTCTCTTTCAGGTCCTCTGAGCTAAAGCGTGATCTCTTTATCGCTTGAAAGGCGGCAAGAACATGAAATTCAGCTTACGGAAATGCTTTGGTGCGGTACTAGCTTGTCTCAGCCTCTGGCCGATTTCGGCATTTGCCCAGTCCTCTGATCTGGCCCAAAATGTGGAGGCGTGCAAGGCCGGTCGCGACACTTGTGATCGCTCGAGGTTGACCCCGTCGGAAGCGACAGACGTAGCTCTCGCTGTGCATGCGCGAAACGTTGTCAACTGCCGGAACGGCTACGACCCCTGTGACCGTTCAAAACTCACGGAACGGGAAACGATTGCGTTGGCTGTCGCCGATCACCAGCGAAATGTCTCCGACTGCACCGACGGGATGCAGTCGTGCAAACCCTCAAAACTGACCTCATCGGAAGCCAAGGCGATGGCCGCGGCGGAGCGACAGCGCAATCTCACCGCTTGTAGGGATGGATACGGCAGCTGCGATCGATCCAAACTGACTCCGGCGGAAACCGAGGGCGTGGACATCGCCAGGCGCCAACTCAATGCATCCGACTGTGAGAATGGCGCTGGACTATGTGACCATACCCAGTTGAGTCCTTCGCAAACCAGGGAAACGACCGCTGCGGAACTCCAGCGCAACGCGCAGAATTGTGTGAATGGCTGGGATCAGTGCGACCACTCCAAACTCACTCCGCTGCAAGCCCGGCAAACTGCTTACTCGGAAGATCAACGGAACCTGTCAGCTTGTAAAGACGGCGAGGCAACCTGCGATTTCGCAAAGTTGACTCCAAACGAGGCGAAGATCCTCTCTGACGCCGAGCATAAGCGTAATTACACTGCCTGTCTGAAGGGGTTCGGCTATTGCGATGTTTCCCGGCTCACGGTTGAGGAAACTCGCACGATCCACCTACCCAACTAATCTTCCGGGTGGGAGAAATGTGTTTCTGCACGAGCTTATGATTCTTAGAGTGTGTCCGCAATGCGGTAGCGAACTAGTGAGGGCCAGGCACGCCGATCAGCAATCAGCGTCGCAAATGGGGCAAGCTGCATCTCCTGGCTGGCGGTGCAGCGTTTGCGGAGGAGTGTTCACGACGGAGCAAATCCGCGACAGCAAACGCACGAACAGCAAGCCTATCGAGTAGGAATAGTTTGGTCTGATGCGCGGTAGTAAATGTGGTCCGACTGTGGTTCGAGGACTGTGCTTTGGTGTCTTCTCAATGATTCTGTGTCATCCCCAGTCGCGCCTGTCGGCAGTAACAGCGGTGCCGTTGGAGAGGACGCTAACGACTTCCAGTTGCGTTCAATAAAATTACCCCCGAAAGAACCTTCCTTCGGGGGCAGTCGCGCGAGAGTGAAGCGCAACTACTCGCGCAATGTTGGTTTACTGACCTGTGCCAGTCAGCGTTACTGACGCGCTCGTCGCAGGAGTCGCAACATTCACCTGTAATGTCGCGTTTTTGAGACCCCTTGAAGTAGGTGCGAACGTCACGTTGACCGTGCAGAACGCGCCTGCCGCAAGACTAGTGCCGCAATTGTTGTTCTGCGTGCACTAATTAGCGCTGCCACCAGCTGTCCGAATGCTAGTGAACGTCAGCGCCACCGAGCTAGTGTTGGTAACGGTTATCGCCTGAGGAGCACTGTTGGTATTCCTCGTGATGTTGCCGAAAGCCAACGTACCCGGTGCCAGCGTGAAGGTCGGAACGATGACCGCACCACTGAGCGTTACCGACTGTGAGGCCACACGAGCGGCAACGCCAACGGTCATGGTCGCGTTCTTCGTACCCGCACTGGTCGGAGTGAAAGTGACTCCGATGGTGCAGTTTCCCCCCACCGCTACGACGGCCGGGAATGCACCGCAGGTATTGGTTTGGGCAAACTGACTACCGAGTCCACCGATGCTGTTGATGGTTACCGGTGCCGTTCCTGAGTTAGAGACGGTCACCGTTTGAGTCGCTGTCGTCACATTCAGCGTGCTGCTGAAGGACCGAGCAGTCGGTGTCATGCTGACGGCGGGACTTATTCCCGTACCAGTCAGCGCGACGATTTGCGGGCTCGTTATGTCGGAGTCCGTGATGGTGAGCGTGCCCGTGAGGACGCCCGTCGTCGTCAGGAAGTTGACGTTGATGCGGCAGCTTCGTCCGGCGTTCAGCGTGGTACCGCAGTTATTCGAGTCGGAGAAATTCGTGCTCCAAGCAATGCTGCTGATCGAGATCGGCGTCGTGCCAACGTTCGACAGCGTCACTGTCTGGTTTGCGCTCCGGGTACCGACGAGCTGGTTGCCGAACAGCAGCGAGCTCGTGCTCAGGCTAAGGTTGCTCACGAGCTGAGTAGCTGGCCCGGACGAACTCGCGAGGAAGTTGCCGTCCCCCGGAGTAGGTTGCGGTCAGCGTCCTCGATCCTCCAGTTGCGAACGTAAGCGGGCACCTTCCGCTGCCCGCAGTCAATGCCGCGCTGCAGGTCTCATTGGTGGTGCTGGCCCTGGTCGTCACGGTTCCGCTCGGCGTGCCCGTAAACTGCGGGGAGACGCTGAAACTGACCGTCACGATCTGGCCGATGATCGCCCGACTCGGCGCATTGGACATGATCACCGTGGCTGAGCTCGCCTTGCCGACGTTTACGACTCCCGTCGGGTAGGCGATCGTGTAGTTCTTGCTGCTCGCGCCGGAACACACGCTCGTGTACGCGCCCACCACGCTGGTGGACGTGGCCGTCGTGGAGCAGGTCGCGGTCCCGGTCAGGTTGCCCGGTCCCTCTCCCACGACGAACCCGCTGTAGCTTGGGGTCAGACTCGGGATTGCTCCGCCGTAGGTCATCGACGCCGGGTTAGGTGTCGGCGAGATGGTCTCCGGTGCTGGGGTTACGGTCAGAGTGCCGACGCCGTGCTGCCCTGGAACCCGCTCTGCGTCGCGTATGCCGCGAACAGGTCCCTGCAGGTGCCAAACACTTAGAGAATCGAGTTTATTGGCAGCAGCGGAATCTGCGGGCCTCTCAAGCCGAAGGCTCGGGCGCCAGTGATAGTTCGCTGTGAAATGCTCACGGGAGCGACCATGGCAATCAGTAATAGTCTCGGATTTGTCTCCGCGGCACTTCTCACCTTTCCCGACGTGGCCACGCGTTCCTCTTTGCGCCAGCAACAACCAGGTCGCGAGACCGCGGCGCTTGGAATCGCAAAGCGTGTAAGTGCGGCGCACACAGTGCGGGCTCGAGCGGTGAGCGCGCCTACCCGCTTTCCCGAGACCATGCTCGACACCGCCCGCGTGGTGAAACCGATTGAACTCTTCCGAGGCCTTTCTCTCTCCGTATGTGGAGACATCGTGATGGCGGCACGCGAACAGGTGTTCGCACACGACGAAACCATCTTCCGGGAGGGCGACCCCATTCGCTTCGTTTATGCGGTGGTATCTGGCCGCGTGAAGACCGTTCGTTCCAACCGCGTCGGGAAGCTGGTCATTCTCCACCTGGCTGGTCCGGGTGAAGTTCTAGATGGTTTGAAGCTCTCGATGTGAAGTAACCACATCTTTACGGCGGAAGCTATGGGCCGCTGCCAAGTGTTGACGTGGGATGTAGGAGTATTCGAGGAGTTTGTTCGAAGGTTCCCCACATTGCAGAGCAATGCCACGCGTTTACTTTTTCGCCGCTTGCGGATGACGTAGGGCCGTCTCCACGAACTCGCCACCGAGCGGGTCCCGCAGCGGCTGGCCCGGGTTCTGCTGCGCTTGATTGCGCAATCGGAACGTTGTGAGAGTTGCCAGCCCATCGACCTTTCGTGTGAGGAACTCGCGCAGATGGCTGGGACCACGCTGCACACAGTCAGCCGGCTACTTTGTAGCTGGGCGGCGGAGAGAATTATTCAACCCGAGCGCAGCGCAATTCTGGTTGAGAATCTTCCAGGCCCGCTCCACGTCGGGACTCAAGGCACTCCGTTACGGGAACAGGTCGGTTGACCGTAACCCGGCGAACAGTGCACCGCGACGAAGATGCTCGCCCACCAGGCGCTCTTTTCAGCCCTTGCCACGAACGACCAGAATTCCCGAAATCGTCGACGGGGGCACAATATTGGCACAGCGACGAAAGCAGGCAAGATGAGACCTCGGAAATTGCTGGTGCGAAAGGAGTTCGCGACGCAAGAACCAACAACTTAGACATGCGATGACCTACGACGAATTACTATGGACGGCGCTCTGGACAAGGCTTTCAGACGATGCACGTCTCTGTCGCTAGCAACCCGTGGGGGTTGTTAGTAGCCACAAAAGTGGGCACAGTCGGCATCCAAGTTGCGATGGCGCTCGCGATCTGCAACCGCCCTGATGAGTACGCTGACGTCATTCTGCTTGCGGAACCGGGGCTTATTTCGTCCGCTTCAGCTTCCAGGGGTTGCTCTCAACTGGAGTCCCCAGAAACTTGAGCGCTGCTGCATCATCGCCAATGACGGACATTTCGAACGCCGTCTGTCCTGCTCCTTTGAACGCCAAAGCCTTCTCTCGCAGTTGCACATCGTGAATCTTCATAGCGTGCTCGTCGGTTGGAGGGTCCATGACAGCTGCGCACTGACCGTCAGCGCCATTCATGTTCGCGATGCTCACAGTACCGGCCATTTCGTTTCCGCTCTGAGTAAGCTTGAGAACAACGAACTCCGCTCCGTCGGCACAGGTTCCTTTCCAAGTGCCCACGAACGACTTTAGAGATGCGCTGCCGTCCGACTGCTGCGCAACCTGCAATGGTGGGTGGAGAAGAAGGGCAGCCACGCCCAGGAACAACGAGAGCTTTGTTGGGAGAGGTCTTCTAGTCATGACTTGGTTGGACACCTGGGCCGTATTCTTTGTTCCCGGTCCAGAGGTTCACAGGATGAAGACTTGCGGTGTCGGGCTTAGGGTACTTCCTCGCCTCGCGCTATGCTCGTGCGGTCGATTCGTTAACCGTGACATCACATGTGATCGGCGAATCTCCTTCTGCTCGGGTGGGCACAAAGTTCGGCGCAACCGAAAACACTGAAGATTCCTATGGCTCTGTTGGTGCGAAAGGGGGGACTCGAACCCCCACGGTTTTACCCGCCAGATCCTAAGTCTGGTGCGTCTGCCAATTCCGCCACTTTCGCACGCTTAAAGCGAAGGCAGAGATCCCATTGTAGCGTGAGGCTGGCGGCTCTTGCATTGACTTTGTGCCGTCGGGATGCATCCAAAGCAATGGAGACGAGATGGCACGAAAATCAAAGGCTACCGAATCGAAGGTGAGTACGACACCAGATGAACTCAAAGGCTGGCAACAGATCGCAGCCTTCCTGGGAGAACCCACTTCCGTCGTACAAAGGTGGGCATCCGAAGGGATGCCGGTCCGGCGGCAGGGCCGATTCGTAAGCACTACCCCACAAGAATTGAATGACTGGATGGGAAAGGAATCCGGAAAGCCAGTCCATGTCGCGACCGGTAATGCCGACCTCACTGCCGAACTGAAGCGCGCAGTTTCGTTCGCGCGGCGAGAGAAGTGAACAGACGAAGAGCGCCTGGAAACTCCATTCCTATTTGGTTAGCTCTGCAATCTGAACATGATAAGGCTCCAACAACTCGCCAGTCGCATGATCGATGGCGGCCACGGCCAATTGATAACCGACTTCGGCCTGCAATAGGCTCTGCTCGGCGGTGGCGACTTCGGTTTGCGCTTCGAGCACCAGAAATATCGTTCCCGAACCCAACTCGTACTTGCGTTGCTCGGCGGCCATCGTCTTCTTAGCCAAGTCCAACGCCTCTTTGCCGGCGACTATACTCAGTTTGGCCTGTTCGAGTTGGTGCACGGCGTTGCTGACATCGAGGGTGACTTGCTCCCGGATTTGCCGCTGGCTGTATAAATCGTTGCGCCGCCCCACAAGGGCGGTCCCCATCTCGGCCTTCGCCGCCCGATTTTTCAATGGAAGACTCAGCGTCAACTGTGCCTCATAAGTCGGATAGTTAAAGCTGAACATCTGGCTGACCCAGGAGCTGCTAATGGGTTGACCCAGACTATTGAAGCCGGCTCCCCCGAGTCCATTACTGGCGTAGAGCCCCGTCAAGTCCAGCTGAGGAAGAAGGTGATTGTGCGCCAACCGAATCTGCGTTTCATCCCTCGCCAAAGCGGCGCGGGCTGCATCGAACTCCGGACGCTTCGTCAGCGCTGTCTGCAAAGCTGTTGCTGCGTCGATCGTTCGTAACTCGCCGGCGGCTTCCGCCTGCTCCGTTAGTTCAAGATCAAGCGCCTGAAAATACGGATCCTGGTCCGCACCGATCGTCAACCGCAGCGTGTCTTCCGCCTGTTTCAATGCGTATTCACTCTGGATCACCTGCACGCGCCGCGATGCCACCTGCGATTCCGACCGGTAAATATCCAGCGGCGGCAAGGCTCCCAACTCCAGCGACCGCTTGTCGTGCTTATAGGTGGCTTCCGCAGCTTCCATCGAAGACTGCGCGACACGCAGGTTGCCGCGGGCTTGCACGACCGCCCAATATTGCGCCACCGCTTGCAGGACACTGTTGTTCACCTCTGCCGCAAAACTGGCCCGGGATTGTTCGAGGCTGCGCCTCGCTATCACCAACGCGGCGCGATTCGCCGCCAGCCAACCATTTCGCAGCAGAGGCTGTGTGAACTGAAAGGTAAGCGTTGAGGTGGTAAACGGATTGAAGAAGCCGAGGGAAATGTTCGTGGAGTCAATATTTGTGAGCACGCCGGTCTGCACATTCATTCCCGTTTCGAAGGTCTGGGAGTAATTCACTTGCAGATTCTTGCTCGTATTCTTAAAGTTGGTGTTGAAGCTGTTCCCTCCTATTCCCTGGAGGAAAGCGAAAGGCGGGGATATTGAACCAATAATATTATCCGTGCTGGTGATCAGCGGATCAAACGGGGCATGCGCTCCGAGCAGAGTAAACTTGGACGATTCCACCTGCGTCTCCTGCACGCGCACGAGGCTGTTGTTCTCGAGTGTCAGCACGACAGCGTCCCGCAGGCCGAGGCGCAACTTGCCGTCGACCAGATAGCCTCGCAAGTGCTCGGGAGCGCCGAGTTTGTCAGAACCGAGCTGAGGAGTCATCAGGGCGCCGTAACCCTCATCCTTCTGCGCAAGGACCGGCAGACTGAAACACATCAACAGACACGCGACCATCAACATGTGGGAACGCTTCATTCCTCACTCCTCCAGAATTGTTTTGACCGTTAACGCGAAGACAGAACCCGTCTATTCGTAGCGAATCGCTTCGACTGGGTCCAGACGGGCCGCCTTGACTGCAGGGTAAATCCCGAACACTAATCCAACCGTGATCGAAACCAGGAATGCCAACAAGATCGAGCTTGCCGTGACGATCGTTGACCATCCGGCGAGCCATGCGATCAGCCGCGACATAATGAAGCCGAACGCGATGCCGAAGCTTCCGCCCATGAAAGAGATGAGGACAGCTTCGACCACAAACTGCCGGATGATATCGCGCTGCCGCGCTCCCACAGCACGCCTCACGCCAATCTCTCGCGTGCGCTCGAGAATGCTGGCCAGCATGATATTCATGATTCCGATTCCACCGACCAGAAGAGAAATGGAGGCGATCGCCACCATCACCGCGTTGAACAGCCGCTCGGTCCGCCTTTGCTCGGCCAGTAACTCGGCGGGAACGATCACGCTAAAATCGCCGGCGGAGTGATGGGAGGAATCGAGAATCGCGCGCACCACTTGCGCCACGGAACTCATGTCGGCACTCTCGCGAATGTTCAGGTAAATGCCGTCGATCTCGTCGCGCACGTCACTGTAGTTGTCTTCGAGCCGCAGGATCGCCGAGTTCAGCGGCACGTACATGATGTTGTTCACATCCTGCGAAGGCACGCCCGCGACTTCGGTTTGTGAACTCAGTTGCGGGGAAACTACACCAATCACGCGGAACCAGGTGTCATTTGCTTTGACGTACTGCCCGATCGGGTTGCTTGAGCCGAACAAACTGGAACGCGCCGCCGCCCCCAACACACATACTGGCGCTGCGCCGGTTTGTTCGTTATCGCTGAAGAATCTGCCTTGCAGTACGTTCAGTCCTGCAATGTTCATGTACACGGGATCGACACCATAGATGGTTGGCGGATCCAGTTGGGACTTGGGAAGTGTCTTGGACGGAGTGATTCGTTTGCGTGGCGTGCCCGCGACTACGTCAGCCACGTCGTCGCGAATGACTCGATAATCCTGAAAGGTGAGCCCTTGGGAAATCTTTCGAACCTTCTGATGCGCCTGCCACTCCGTAGTCTCCTTGGCTTCGACAATCAGGTTGTGCACACCCATCTGCTCGATCATCGCCATGACCTTCTGCCGCGCGCCCGCCCCAATCGAAAGCATGGAGACGACCGCGGCCACTCCGAAAATCATGCCGAGCATGGTCAGTAGCGAGCGAAGCCGGTGCAGCAGGAGGTTCTGCCAGCCAAGTTGCAGATCGGGCAGCCATTGTTGATATGCGCGCAGGGCTCGAAGCGATGGCGTGGAGGCGAATGTCGCCATTAAGGAGTGCCTCCTGGTCCGGGAAGCCCGCCGGAATTAGGGCTTTTGCGGGGAGCGGTTGGATCGACAAGTCCGATCTCGGTTCCGGCATTAATGCCCTCGATGGCCGCTCGGCTCTCGTTTTCCGCTTGAATCTTTACTTCGTGCGTCTCGAAGTTGCCGGCGCTGCGCACGTACACCACGCGTTTGTTATCTTTCAGGAAAAGCGCCTGGCGTGGCACATAAAGAACATTCTTCCGTGGATCGCTGTTGATGGACACATGCGCCGTGAGGCCGGGCCGCATCCGAGGATCGGTGGAAGCGAGGGTAACTGAAACTTCAAATCTTGTAGTGGTATCGTCATCCCAGAATCTGCGGGCGTTATTGCCGGCGACGTTCTTCACTGTGCCGTGAAACAAGGTTCCTGGCAACGCGTCGAGTTGAATATCAACCGATTGTCCTTCCTTAATCCGATTCCGCTCGAGTTCTCCCACCTTGGCGACGAGTTCCATTCCGTTCGGATCGATGACCTGGCCGACTGTTCTGCCCGGTTCAACTTGATCGCCCTCGCGGTATTCCGGTAGCGACATCCCGCTGAAGAAAAAACCGCCGGTTGAACCCTCGTTTTTTTCCAGCGCAACCAGTCCATCCATTGGCGCGATAACACGCATCTTGTCAATGTTGCCTTGCGCCTGCTCCATCGCCAGCTTTGCCTTGTTCCGTTTCTCTTGGGCCAGGGAGATCGTTGCTTGATTGGACGCCGAGCGCGATTTCACGTTTTGTTCGAGTTCCGCCAAGACCCGTTGTGCCCCTTCAAGCGCGAGCTGATTCTTCCGCGCGTCGATTGCGCTCACCAGTTCGTTTTTCTGCACCTCCAGCTCAGCACGCCGCACGTCGAAGCGAGCCTTCAGTAGTGCGACCCGATCCTGTGCAGCGACTACCAACGCGTCTGCCTTGGCTTTCGTAATTTCCTGTTCTGCCTGCAACAATTCCGAGCGATTCTGCTCGAGTTTGAAACGCTGCTCGCCGGGATCGAATTCCATGACCAGATCGCCCTTCTTTACTAGCGAGCCAGTGTGCAGGAGACGCGTAATCTGCAAGGCGCCTCCACCGATGGGCGGGGCTGTCAGCATTTCGGAGTGACTCGCCTTCAGGTCGCCCGTGACGAAGACCTTCATGTCGAGATCGCCGCGCTTCACTCGACCGGTCGGCACCTCCATCGCTCTCGTAGACGAACCAACGCCTCGGACGGCTGCAACTACGCCGACTACGGCGCACAAAACGACCGCCACAACCGCCCATGCAATGGCCTTCCGGCTTTTCATCGGAACTACATCACTCCTTTACCGTCGGATCCCTGAGCGCCACCTTATCCCCTGCCGAAACGCCCTTGGCGACTACGATCTTGTCGCCGCTTCGACGGCCGACTTCGACAACACGCTCCTCGAAATCTCCTCCGTGCCATACGTACGCCACGTTCTGTCCGGACTTCTGAAACAGTGCCTGCGCAGGAAGGATGATGGCATTCGCCACTTTGTCGACTACGACCGTCACCTCACCAGTGATGCCCGGTTTGAACCGCGGATCGGTCTGATCAATTCCAACCTCGAGAATGAAGTTCCGCGTAATCGGCCAGCCACTGTTGAAGTCGAGGCTGGCAATAGCGCCGATCTGCTCGATGTGCCCACTGAACTGGCGGTCAGGGATGGCATTCAACTGCACAGTGACTGGTTGTTGCAGCGCGAGCCTGCCACGTTCCGTTTCATCGACGCGAGCGGTGATTCGCAATGTCGTGGCGTCCGGCAATTCGGCAATGGCAGCTCCCGGCCATGCTCTGTCGCCCGGGCGATAAGTGACCATTCCAGACCCTCCCCAGTGTTGCAGGAGGCTGATGGTCCCCGCCGAAGGTGCGCGCTGACTCATTTGCGTGAGCGCTCGTTCCGCTCGCTGCACGTCATATTGCGCTTTCTTGCTCGCCTGCTCTTTGCTTTCGATGGTCGCTTTGTTCAGGGCTTCGTCGGATTTTTGTTTCGTCTCTGCCTCGCGCAGTTTCTGCTCGGAATCGGCCAGCTTCAGCTTGGCTTCTTCTCCCTCGATTTTCGACACAATTTCCTGCTTACTCGCTTCGAGCTTTGCCCCTTCCACGTCATATCGCGCTTTAAGGACGGCAGTCTTGTTCTCTTCTTCGGCCAGCCGGGCCTGCGCTTTGGCCTGTCCGATTTCAGCTTCGGCAGACTTCAGCGCGGATTTGAATTGTGCGAGGTCCTGCTCGGTCTTCGTCTTGTCGAATTCCACGACAACGTCGCCGGTCTTCACGACAGTTCCTTCGGGCGAGATCTTGATGATCTGCAGATCGCCCGCTTCCGCCGGTGCGCTGATCGTCACCGACTTCAGGGCCTTCACTTCGCCGCGGAATTGCAGCGAGTCGAGAAACTCTCCGCGCTTCACCTCGATCGTAGGAACTGTCGGTGACCGTCGTCCCAGCCGCACAGCGCCGAACAGGACGCCGCTTCCCGCAAGCAGAATGACGGCGACAACCACGACCTTGCCTCTGGCTGAGAGCTGCCGGAAACGCCGCATCATATCGAGCCACCCCCGGTTCCGACCATGCCTGACTGTGCGCTGTGCTTCGTCGTGTCCACATCCACCGCCGCCGAAAGATCGGGCATCAACTTAGGATCGTTTCCCTCAATGGCGACGATCACCACAAACGTGCGCAGCTTGCTGGAAAAATCTCCATTTTCACCGATTGGTGAAATCTGATCCACTTTGCCCTCGAGGACCATCTCCGGGTAAGCATCCAGCCGCACCTTCGCCATCTGTCCAACTTGCAGAGAAGGGAAGTCCTGCTGATTGGCGTGCACCCGCACCTGCATTGTGGCTGGATTCACCACTTGCATAAAAGGCACTCCCGCGCGAACCTGGTCGCCCTCCTGCACCTCGCCCATGGTGCCTTGCTTCCAGATCGTATTCAGCACGACCACGCCGTCCAGTGGCGAACGAATCTGCATCTTGTCGGAATTTGCCTTCGCATGCTCCATTGTCTGCTGGGTTCGGTCCCGCTGAATCTCCAGAATGCGAATCGCCGCCTGCGCCGCTTTTCGTTTCAGATCGAATGTTTCCCGCAACTGGTCATACGTGGCCTTTGCCTCTTCGAGATTCTCCTGATTCTTTTCCGCATCGATGCGCGATACGATCTCGGTCTTCTGAATCTCGAGTTCGGCCTTGCGCAGATTGTCTTCTGCCGTCTTGAGTTCCGTTTCATCCTTGGCGCGTGCAGCCGATTCTTTTGCCTGTTCGCCGGCAACCTGGTCCACCAGTTTCTGGTACTCCGCCTGCTTGTCGATGATGTCGCGCATCTGCGCCTGCCGGTCGAACTCGACGAGTAAGTCTCCCTGCTTGACCTTGGCCCCGGCTTGCGCGATGTGAATGATGGTAAGGGTGCCGATCTGCTGCCCGGCCAGCAATGGCGCGAGAATGGCCCTCGCTTGTACCGCTTCGGTGGTCCCTTTCAGGCGTAAGAAATACTCGGGATTTTGATATGTGACGGGAACTTGCTTAGTGGAAAGGGGAGTTCGGCTGCGGAAGACGAGTGTCAGTACCAGGCTCAGAGCAAACAGAAGGACTGCCGCGATGACCCAAACGCGCCAACGCCTCGGACCTTGGTGATCCGGTGTGGGTTCCGGCTGTGATCCCGGCTGTTCCTGTAAGGACTCAGATTCGGGGGTCACTTCCGCAGGAGCTGTTGACATTTCCGGCTACTCCCGCCCATAGGAATGTTGATTGTGCTATGACGTTGCCCGCCCGTGGAACTTTCTATGACTTCAGCAAATACAAACCACTTCCAAGAACTCGTTAGATCGCCGAAAGGCTTATCTCTTGCAGACCCTGCAGTTGATTTTGCACCACTGTCGACGTGGAAAACACAGAATTGTTATAGAAGTGCCCTCTGGCGTGGGAAGGACGAACCCAATAATTCCGCGCTTCCCTTGCCTGTATCCACTAACCGACAAAGGAGAGTCACCGACGGATGCTGCTCTGCGACGGAGGCGTCGACCGCATTCGACGCTCCGCCAGTGGCGATTACTGCACTTCGTTCAGCTTCTGATAGATGAGCATCGCGAGAAAAGCCAACAGAAATACTCCGGAGCCAATACTGAACACCCGCATCGGAACCGTGAGCTTGTTGACTTTCGTTAGCAACTCCGTCTGTTCTTCCTGCATGTGGGAATTGGCATCATCCAGAAACAGTTGATCGTCCTCATGCATCGTGAGAGTGCTCTTGTAGATCAGCAGGACGATCAAACCAACGGCGAAGAGTCCAAATAGACCCCCGACGATTTCAATAGGCGTCATAAGCCACCTCGGCAGAGTCGACCCAACCACAGCGGCTTTCCACCTGCTGATTGGGGCACGCGGACCCCACACAGTCCCGGGGAAGGCCTTAACGGCACGATTATAGCCCTGATGGCAAGCCCCCGGCGACGATTTAATCCCTGTTGAAAAAGCCTGTTACAGAACTGGAACAGTGCGACTTCCCCCTTGCAATCCGCATCCAAATCGTATACATGATTCCTTATCCCCGGCCTTGAATGGCGGGTGGGATGGGTCACATTTGCTATAATCAAACAGCTTTAAAGCCAAGGAGATACGAATGGCGACAACAACCGTGCCCGAAGTTAAGAAAGCAGCACCCGTTAACCTGACTGCCAACGCCGTAGCCAAAGTGAAAGAGATTATGGCACAGCAGAATCCCGTGCCCGCCGGCTTGCGTATTGGAGTCGTGGGCGGCGGATGCTCCGGCTTCTCCTACTCCATGCAGTTCGAGAACGGCGCCGGAATGATGGACAAGACCTTCGACATGGACGGTCTTAAGGTCTACGTCGATGCCACCTCGGTGATGTATCTCAACGGGTGCATCGTAGATTATGTCGAGTCGCTCGAGGGCGCAGGCTTCAAGTTCGAGAATCCGAATGTGAAGAGCACCTGCGGTTGCGGATCCTCATTTAGCGTCTAAGAATCCGAATATGGACAGCCGTCGTCGGCTGTCCGCAGCGCGGAGCGCGTCAGGAATTTGCGGAATTAAAAAGGGCCTCGTCCCGGGACGAGGCCCTTTCGATTTGATCTGGCATTCTGCTATTGCTGTACCGGAGTGTCCGTCGGCTGGTTAGGGTTTCCCGGAGGGGGGCTAATAGGCGCGCCGGAATTCCCCGTTGTTCCGGGTGCCCCGGCTCCCATGCCCGGTGTCGGGGCCTGTCCCCCCGGCCCGTTGAGATTCTGGGGACCCGTCCCGAACATTTGCAGTTGCGGCTGATACGGAGTTGTGATCAATATCCCTCGATCCATGTTGGGGTCGTAAACAAACTGCCACTCGTTGTATTTCTTCTTCTTGTCGAATTCCCGGATGGTCGGATCTTTGCTTAGGCTGGCGACCCCCACGATGGGCATACCGCCAAACGTCTGCGCCGGTTGATCGGACGAGCCCTGACCGCTCGAGTCGCTTCCGCTGGAAGAAGCGCTCTGAGACGCGTTAGAGTCAGTTCCGGTTTGAGAGGAATCGCTGCCGCTCTTCTGGGTGTTTGATTGGCCGAACGAGTTCGAATTCCCAAACGAACTGCTATTGCCGAAACCGGAGTTTGAGTTCGGAGTCAAAGTTCCATTTGCCCCGATCGTGCTCGCCCCGGGGATTATCCCTCCGCCAACCATCCCGACCAGCCCCATCTTGGCTTCGCCGAAATGGAGCAGTTTGAAATCCTTCCCGGTCAACGGATCTTTGTACCGCTTGCGGAGAAACCGCATCTGGTTTGTATTTTCCAGATTCTCGATGCTAGCGGGATACCGGCCGAACTTCTTGTAATAGGCGCGAATCGCCCGCGAATACTGGACGCCGCGGTGGATCATCTCTTCTTCGCGGTCCCGCTTGATATCGAACTTGATCGAAGTCACCAGCGTGGCCGCCATGATGCCCATTACCGCAATCATCAGCAGCATTGTGAGCAGGACGTAACCCTGCTCACCGTTCCGATGGGCGCGCCGCGTTTGTGATCGAAAAGACATCGAAAGCTAATTTCTCATTCCTAGCTTCCCTGCGTCAGTGCGATGACCTGCGCCGGACCGCTGTACACCATGTCCTGAATCTCAACTGAAGTGGCTGAAATCCGGATCACCTTGTAGCGGCGGTCCACAATCTCGCCCTCGCCTGCTACAAAAACGTCATCCCCATTTTTCAGAAAGACCTTTTTCGGTTCGCCGGGAGAATTGGCGAAGCCGTAGAACTTCAACGGAATTGGTGGCGGAGGCGTTACTACCGGCGGAACATAAGCCGGTGGACCGGGATCCGTGATCACAGGAGCAACCGGCTTTGGAATATCGACTTCTTCTCGCTGCGAGACAAAAATGTTCCTGCCGGCGCCTTCGTACTGAATCTTTTCGCTGCTCGCCAACAAATCCAACCGCAAGGTAGGGTCGAGATTCTCGCCCGCCGGCTGCTTGCCGGGCTTGGTTGATCCCTTCGTTCCAGGCTTCGAAGCCGCAGGACGAGGCACAAGCGGGGACGCCGCCTGCGCGCTCGAATCCGGTGTAGATGATCCACCAATGAGAGGAATTAGTTCATACGCGCACACGATCAGTGCAATGACTCCGAGGACGATCGCCCACGTCATTTGCTTCTTATTTTCGAGTCCCAGTTGCACTACGTTCCTACCTTCAAGTACGCCTCGAGTTTCACGCTCAACTTCACTGCACCCTGCGGCTCGCCGCCCAGTGTCACGCTATTGATGACGAAAAACATTTCGTCGCGTTCCATCGCGTTGATGAAACGTGCCAGAGACGTGTAGCTTCCCGACAGATCTGCTTCCATCTCGATGGGCTGCACTCCGTTGCTAGAGGTATCCGCTGGCTTATTCCGCAACTGATCGATCTTCACGCCGTTTGCGGCAGCCACCTTGCCGAGTTCGCCGTAAATCTGCGAGTTCTGGGAAGGAAAGCGATAGCGGTAGAAATCCGCAATCTGGTGCTTGGCGATCTCTATCTTCTGAGGCAGATCCTTTAGCGGTGCCACTTGCCGATTCTTTGCTGTCAGTTCAGCCTGAAGCTGGTTCCGTTCCATCTGTCGTGATTCAACCGAGCCCACCAAGGGGGAGAAATACAGAACCGCCGCCAGTACATCAACTCCACCGAGGATTGCCAGGGTCAGCTTCAGTCTCTTCCGAGTTTGCCGGAGATCGGGCATTAGTGTTGCATCCCTTTCCTCGGCGACGGCTTTGGCGTCGCCGTTTTCGGCTTCTGGTTCGTTACAGGTTTCGTGTCTGCTGAAGGCCTCAATTCATTGGGCAACTCGGGAATGTAAATCGCCGCCATCTCAATTTGTTCTGTATCGCCCGTCTGTGAGTCCACGTGCCTTACTGCTGTTATAGCCGTTTGTGCAAAACGGCGCGACTCCTCCATTCGGCGCTGCAACTCAACCCCGCGGTCCCACGCGTCGCCCGCGACGGTCATCTTTAGGGCGAGTTCATTGTTCTCATCCAGTTGCGGGCTGATCGAGACCAAATGGACCCGAGGCGGCATGACCTTCTCAAGGTTCTCCAGAACGCGCGTCCAGGAGAACGCTTTCCGCTCGATCAATTCATTCAGATAGCGCGACTGGTCGCGAGTCGTGCGATTCTCCGGCTGGTTCAGGACTCGGTCCGCCTCTGCACGCGTACGGTCGCGGTCGGCGATCAGGGCTCGCGTTTGCGCCATTACGACGCGGTCCTTGTGTGCACCCAACCATCCGCTAATGTCGAGCACGAGCAGAACGAGTGTGAGCAGTCCGAGTATGCCCAGGGCGGTCCCCCAGCGCATCCAGTACTGCCGCGCATCCTCGTACGGCTGACTCGCGAGATTGATATCAATACGCATAAATCTAACTAGCTCATGTAGCGACAGCCGCCTCGGCTGTCCGCCCCGAGCGCAGTCGAGGGGGCAGCGAGCCGCGTTACGAAATTAATGCTCCCACCACTCCAGCCATTCTCCATCGTGGCACCGAGCCACCGTTGCTGGCTCCCAACTGCGCCGACGACACCAGTTCTTGCACATCGGCCTCCGTCTGAGTGCGCAGCGCCGCCGCTGCGCCGCCTGACTCCGGCAATCCCGCGACGTAAATTCGCTCGATATTCAAATGATACGTGTCCTGAAAGAACACGATCGAGGGATAGACTTCCTCCGCCAGTTGCTCGCCATTGATGGTCACGCCACGCGCATTCTCCAGCGTGCGGAACAGTTGCAACTGATCTTCATTCAAAATGGCGATACTGGTCGTGTGCGCGTCGACCTTGATGACCATCGTCGGCTTCTTGCCGTCGGCCGCGCCTAGCGCCGCCAGTGTTGAAGGCAGCACGATTCCCGGACTAAATCCGGCATCCCGGAAAGCCGCTTCGTAATCTTCAAGGACGCTGCCGAGCGCCACGGCCGCCACGACCTTCACTTCATCGCCAATCTTCTGCGAGTGATAAGAGACCTTGGCCTTTTCTACGTCAAAAGGCAGCGACTTCTTCAGCCGGAACCGCACCACTCCCAGCGCCTCTTCGTGATCGGAGGGCAGGGTATCGAACTCCACCAACATCACACGTACGGCCGCATCGGGGACTATGGCGATCACATCCTTTGAGCGTCCGGCTACTCCGCCCAACGCGCTTTCAATTCCCTCGCGGACCACGCTCCGCTGCCGCAGATTGTTCTCGACCAGGTCGGGGACAACGCTGCCCGGCGCGAGTTCGTGCGCAGCGCAAGCTTCGAGCCCGTCTCCGTTCTCGACGACGCGCCCGGCCAGAACCCGGTCAGCGGAAATCTCACAAGCCAACCTCGGCTTGGCTGTACTTGTAGATGAACTCATGCCCGAATACGCCTTTTGCCTCTATAAATGAGAAACCGTCCCGCTGAGAATTGCAATAGCTGAAGGGGAACTGTGCTCGCCCGAGAAGGTTTGCGGTGTCATCCTGAGCGAGGCGCTCTTTGTCTCGCGAAGGATCTGGGCGCGCCGCGCGAAGCGTCGCGATTTTTGCGACGCCACAAGCGCGAGTTTGGCGCGCATCCTTATCGCATGGCCTCAATAAACGTGACCTTGTTGATCTCCTTCAGCGTCGTCATTCCCAGACGCACTTTATCCAGCGCCGACTCGCGCAGGAAGCGCATACCCTCATCGCGCGCCGCCCGCCGGATCTCGGACGTCGGCTTCTTGCCGAGAATCATCTCGCGGATCCGGTCGCTCAAATCCAGCAATTCGTGAATGGCGGTTCGACCGCGAAATCCGGTGCCCGCGCATTCAATGCAGCCCGGACCTTCATACAGCGGAACCTTGCCCCACTGCGCCGGATCAAGGCCACTGGCCTCCAGCACCTCGGGGGCGTAATGAACCTCGGTGCGGCACGAATCGCAGATCAAACGCACCAACCGCTGTGCCAGGATGCAGTTCAGCGCCGAGACGAAGTTGTAGGGCTCGACTCCCATGTTCAGGAATCGTCCAATCACATCGACCACGTTGTTGGCGTGGACGGTCGTGAACACCAGGTGACCGGTCAGCGCCGATTGGATCGCGATCTGCGCCGTTTCCGCGTCGCGGATTTCGCCGACCATGATCTTGTCCGGGTCGTGACGCAAGATCGACCGCAATCCGCGGGCAAATGTCAGGCCTTTCTTCTCGTTCACCGGAATCTGCGTGATGCCGCGCAATTGATACTCGACCGGGTCTTCAATGGTGATGATCTTGTCTTCGTCGGTCTTGATCTCGTTAACGGCGGCGTATAGCGTTGTCGTCTTACCGCTACCAGTGGGTCCGGTCACCAGCACCATACCGTACGGCTCCTTGATATAGCGCCGGAAGCGCCGCAGGTCATCTTCGTCAAAGCCAACCACGTCGAGAGTGAGCGTGCGGAACTTCTCGCTCATCGACTCTTTGTCGAGCACGCGAAGCACGGCGTCTTCGCCGTGAATCGACGGCATGATCGATACGCGGAAGTCGATGGCGCGCCCGTTGTATTTCACGCGGAAACGTCCGTCCTGCGGCACGCGGCGCTCGGAAATATCGAGCTCGCTCATGACCTTGATACGTGAAATCACGGTCGAGTGATGTTCTTTACCGATGGGCGGCATAGCCTGCGTGAGTACGCCGTCAATACGGAACTTGATCACGACGGAATCGTCGCGCGTCTCAATATGAATGTCGGAAGCGCGCCTTTGCAGCGCGGTAAAAATCGTGGTATCGACCAGGCGGATGATCGGGCTCGTATCGCCCGTCGCCGTGAGCTTGTCGATGCTCAGCGTCTCTTCCGCGCCAGTGTTCTCGTCTTCGCGGATGATCTGGAAGCCTTCGCTGGCTTCCTCGAGCACGCGTTGCGACTGCTCGGTCTTCTTCAGGATGTCGGAGATCTGCTTGAGCGTCGAAACCTTGGTGATGATGCGCTGCTTGAGCAGCAGGCTGATCTCGTCGATCATCATCAACTGGCTGGGATCGGCGATCGCGATCGCCAGCTTGCCATCACCGGTCTCTTCCAGGGGCACGAAGTTGTAGCGGAACATCAGCTCAACCGGGATCTTCTTGAACAGTTCGTGGTGTAGCTCAAACCCGCTGAGATCGATGAACTCGCAGCGATAGCGCCGCGCCACGTCCTGCGCCCGCTCCAGGTCCGTGACCGGGTTGCCGGTCGGGCTGATCGGTCCACCGTTGCCGCCGCCTACGAAGATTGATTTCTTATCTGCTGTCGCCATGTACTTAGTCCTGACTACTAGCCGCCTCATCCTCAAGTTGTGAGTTGTCGCGGTTCATCGTTTCAAGCTCAATGCACTCCCAAGGTAAAGATCGGCAAATACAACGAAATCAACACACCGCCCACAAAAATCGCCATCACAATGAGGATGATCGGCTCGATCAGAGCCATCGATGCCCCTAGCGCCGTTTGCACATCTTCCTCATAGAACTCGGCCACCGAGTTCAACATCTGGGGCAGCGCGCCGGTTGATTCGCCGACCTCGATCATCTCTACCGCCAGTTCGGGGAAGATCTTCTGCTCTTCCAGGCTCGGCGCCAGCCCCTGACCTTCTCTTACACGGATACCGGCCCGCATTACGCCTTTTAAGATGCGCCGGCTGCTCATAGCGGAACCGGCTGTTTCCATCGCCGGAACGAGGGGCAATCCGCCCGACAGCAGG
>DATMOO010000252.1:0-39057 GCA_035568275.1 Candidatus Sulfotelmatobacter sp. | reverse complement strand
TGGTACGGCAATAGAAGTCCGTCGCCGTTCGCCTTGTGACTCCTAACAGCGGGGGAATCGCTGTGTTCCGAGTCGGTAGACTCCTGGGCACCGGGTCAGGTAAATTCGAGCTGCGACCGGTGCCAGAATTCAAGGAGGATGTGAATGCTGGCACGTTTCCGAAATGGCTGTCTCACGACGATTAGGAGAAAGGATGGAGTGGAAAGATGGCTGTTTCGCTGGCGCGAGCGTTGCACAGACGGAGCGTGGCGCGAGCGAAATAAGGTCATCGGAACAGTTGAAGAATATCCTGAAAAAAGCAAGAAACTCCACGAAGCAGTGATCAAACTGCGAGTAAACATTAACACTGATGGTCCAACGGAATTGACTTCGATCACCATGGCAAAGGCAGTCGAGCATTACAGTATCCACGAACTTGCCGACTGTGGTGCGGAAGGCAAAGCCTACTCTACCCGTTCTAGAAAGACGCAGCTTCTGAGCCGGTGGGTTGTTCCCCATTGGGGGAAGGTAGAGTTGCGGGCCATCAAGACAGTTGCGGTTGAGCAGTGGCTCAAGACGCTCGTTACAGCAAAGTTCGGTAAGCCCAAGCCTCTTGCTGGCGGAACGAGAGAGAAGATTCGCGACGCGATGAGCAGTATCTTCAACCACGCAATCCGCTGGGAATTCACCGACCGGAACCCCATCACCGGTCCGACAAAGCGTTCGGGAGTGCGCGTCTCCGCAAAACGAGAACGTACGCCTGACATTCTTGAAATCCAAGAGATGCAATTACTCCTGTCAGCTCTTGGTGTCCGGGAAAGGGCCATGTTGTTTCTCGACATGCCATCCGGGCTCCGCCGAGGCGAACTGGCTGGGCTGAAGTGGGAAGACTTCGATTTCAAGAAGCTCCATGTGAGTGTCACCCGATCACTGGTTGACCAGCACGTGGGCCCGGTTAAAACTGAAACCTCAAGAAAGCTGATGCCGATCGACGAGTTCGTGGCTCGTGAAGTGTTGGCCTGGCACGCGGTGACACCGTACAAGAAGGCGTCCGACTATGTATGGGCCACCGATGCGAACCGTGCTGGAGCCAAGCGCGGGAAACAACCCGTCTGGCTAAGCGCGGTGATGCGCGACTACATCCAGCCGATGGCCCGAAAGTTGGGCATCCAGAAGAAGGTGTCGTGGCATACCTTTCGACACACATTTTCCTCGATACTCAAGGGCAACGGTGAGGATGTGAAAGTAGTGCAGGAGTTGTTGCGACACTCAACGTCAAGGATGACGCTGGACACCTACACTCAAGCTCTGGGGCCTGACAAGCGGGCCGCGCAAAGCAAAGTTGTAGGTATGATCCGGCCGAAAGAGCGTGTATTTTCTGTGTATCGCGATGTAGATGGTGTTTCCGTGTAAAGCATTGATTTGATTTGGCGTCCCCGACGGGATTTGAACCCGTGTTACCGCCGTGAAAGGGCGATGTCCTAGGCCGGGCTAGACGACGGGGACGACTGGAGGCAGGAATGCCAGCAAACTGCTTATGCTAACAGTACCTTCTAGCACTGTCAAAAAATGGTGGCGCAGAGCGGCTGAAAGAACTGGGAGGGGCGCTCGAAATTGAATCTAACCTCGACGTCACCATACTGAAAGCGACGATTCCGGACTCGCCCTCCCAGACCGACAGCAACGATCCAAATCCGGCTGTGCCCTCGCAGGAGGTCCGGCCTGGTCTTCCCGCCGACTGATCCCAGGAAGAACTCCTGCTCCGTTACTGATCCCCTATCGCGGTTAAAATAGAAAGACGGTTTCGTATTATGCCCGATCCCTTATACCTCAGTTTGTGGTTTCCCGACTTCAGCGGCCCGGCCATGCTGCCGCACATGCTTTCAGTCTTGAAGCAATTCCCTTTTTCTGAGCAACGTCCGGGAGTAACTTATGCTGCGGTGCAGCCGGTGTCTTGGACTGAGGCCAGTGTTTTGGAGCAACGTTTCTCGCCGGGCATCACTCCGGAGGAAGCTGTTGTGGTGGCTGCTGATCTTGTTCACGATGACTACGCGTACGTCTTTGACGTGTACTGGGACATGTGGACAGTGGACGCGGCGCGAAAGTGGACTCTGGCCCCAAGCCAGGTCAAGATCATCGCCCAAGGCGAGGAGTTCGAAGACGGAGTGCAGCAGGAGACGGGACACATCGAGGTTGATTTTGGACTGGACTCACTGTTCGTTCAAGAGGGAGTCGAACTCACCGAGGAAAGCCAGGCGCGGATTCGCGAGAATGTCCTAAGGCTGATTGAGTTCACGAAGAAAGTCGAAATGCACTCGCGAGCCACCTCGCGGCGCTTGTGGTCAGAGTCGGATGAAAGCCTTCCACAGAAGTTGATTGCACGGCTGCAGAGGGTGCAGTGATCAAACCACTACTGCAGTGGACGCCGACTAGACTCTCAGTAACAAACCCGGGCCCAAAGCCGTATGCACCTTCGTGGCTGCATCGACGATGGACCCGATAGTCGGATCTATTTCTGCAATATCCTACAACTCTGCGTCCTCCGCGTCCTCTGCGGTTTTCATTTGGTTCTTCCGCCCTCGACTTTCAATGCCTCCGCTGCCGCTGCTTGCGCGGCCGCCAACCGTGCGGTCAGAACTCGGAACGGTGAGCAGGAAACATAGTTGAGTCCGGTGCGGTAGCAGAACTCAACCGACGACGGCTCTCCACCGTGCTCGCCGCAGATACCAACCTTCAAGTTCGAACGCGTCTTGCGGCCGCGCTCGGTGGCCATCTTAACAAGCTGACCAACGCCTTCTTGGTCAAGAGCCGCGAACGGATCCTGCTTCAAGATACCTTCGGCCAAATATGTTGGAAGGACCTTGTTGACGTCATCGCGCGAGAAGCCGAACGTGGTCTGCGTGAGGTCGTTGGTGCCGAACGAGAAGAACTCGGCTTCCTTGGCGATCTCATCCGCGACCAGAGCTGCGCGCGGCAGTTCGATCATGGTGCCGACCATGTAGTCGACTTTCATTCCCTTCTCTTTGAAAACCTCTTCAGCAACACGACGGACGATTGCGCCCTGGTTCGCCATTTCCTTCAGGGTGGCAACCAACGGAATCATGACTTCCGGAAGAACCTTGATTCCCTTCTTAGTGCAATCGACGGCAGCTTCGAAGATGGCTCGTGCCTGCATCTCGGTGATCTCGGGATAGGTGATGCCGAGACGGCAACCGCGATGGCCGAGCATCGGATTGAACTCGTGCAGTTGCTCGACGCGGCCGAGCAGCTTGGGCAGAGCGTTTTTGAGATCGCCGACGCCTTTGATCCCATAGTCCTTGTACTTCACCACGAGCTCTTTCTTCTGCTTAGCGCTATAACGCGACAGCAGAGCGATGTCGACCATCAAGTCCTCGCGGCGTGGCAGGAACTCGTGCAGCGGTGGATCCAGCGTGCGGATCGTAACCGGCAATCCGTCCATGGCCTTGAAGACGCCAGCGAAATCGGCGCGTTGTAGAGGCAGGAGCTTCTTCAGCGCCGCGCGGCGGTCTTTCTCGTTGTCCGCGAGAATCATGGTGCGCATGTGCCCAATTTTCTCCTCGCCGAAGAACATGTGTTCTGTACGGCAAAGCCCGATGCCCTCTGCCCCGAAGGCACGAGCCTGGATCGCATCGCGTGGAATGTCAGCGTTGGCGCGGACCTTCATCTTGCGGAACGGATCCGCCCAGCCCATGAACTTCTGCAGTTCTGGATCGTCCGCCTTAGGAGGAACGGTATTTAGCTTTCCTTTGATCACGCGGCCAGTCGTGCCATCGAGAGAAATCCAGTCGAATTCTTTGAAGACCTGCCCCTTGACACGCATTTGCCGCGCCTTCTCGTTGACATCGACATCGCCAGCGCCCGCCACGCAGCACTTGCCCATGCCGCGAGTAACGACGGCCGCGTGGCTGGTCATGCCACCGCGAGAAGTGAGAATGCCTTTCGCTACCTCCATGCCATGGATGTCCTCGGGAGTAGTTTCAGCGCGCACCAGAATGACAGACGCTTTCTCATCTTTATGGACAGCTTCCACCGCGGCGTCGGCCGTAAAAACGATCTGGCCAACCGCCGCACCAGGAGACGCGGGCAGTCCGGTCGCAAGCACTTCCACCTTTGTGCCTTTTTCATCAAGGCGTGGAACCAGGAAGTCATAAAGCTGATTCGGTTCCACACGAAAGATCGCTTCTTCCTTGGTGATGAGGCCCTCATCGACCATCTGAATCGCGATTCGAACTGCAGCCAGCCCGGTACGCTTCCCGTTTCGCGTTTGCAGCATGTACAGCTTGCCGTCCTGTACGGTGAACTCGAAGTCCTGGACGTCCTTGTAATGCTGTTCCAGCCGGGTGGTGATCTCGCGCAGCTGGTTGTACGCTTCCGGCAGAATCTCGTGCAGTTTGAGAATTGGGACCGGGGTGCGGACACCGGAGACCACATCTTCGCCCTGCGCGTTCATCAGGAATTCACCATAGAATTCCTTGGTGCCAATCGCGGGATTCCGGGTAAAGCCCACACCTGATCCACTGGTATCGCCAAGGTTCCCGAACACCATCGCCTGCACGTTAACCGCTGTGCCCAGCATGTCATCGATGTTGTTCATGCGGCGATAGTGCTTGGCGCGATCGTTCTGCCAGGAGCGGAACACGGCATCGCGCGCCAGGACCAGTTGTTCGCGCGGATCCTGCGGGAAGTCACGCTTGGCGTGCTTCTTGACGACTTTCTTGTACTCGGCGATAACCTCCTGCAGAGCCTTGGCGTCGAGATCGGTGTCGAGCTTGGCTTTCTTCTGTTTCTTCTTGGCGTCGAAAACCTCTTCAAATGCCGCCTTCTCAATGTCGAGCACGACGTTGCCGAACATCTGAATCAGGCGGCGGTAGGAATCCGCGGCGAACCGGGGATTGTTGCTGCGCTTCGCCAGCGCCTGCACGCTCTGGTCGTTCAACCCGAGATTGAGAATCGTGTCCATCATGCCCGGCATGGAGAACTTCGCGCCCGAGCGCACGCTGACGAGAAGCGGACTCTCACCAATGCCGAGTTTCTGTCCCTGCAGCGCCTCGAGTTTGGCAAGCGCCTCATCCATCTGCTTGTCGACATCGGGCGACAAGCCTCCGCGCATGTATTCGCGGCACGCTTCGGTTTGGATGGTGAATCCGGGAGGCACCGGTAGCCCGGCGTTGGTCATCTCGGCAAGGCCTGCACCTTTGCCGCCGAGCAGGTCTTTCATCTTGCCGTTGCCGTCGGCCTTGCCACCGCCGAACGAGTAGACATATTTCGTTGTGGATTTCTTGGATTCTTTCGCTTCAGTTTCGGGGAGAGTCATGGTCGCCATATATGAGTCCTTTGTGGTTCAGGATTTCGGTTTAAGGAATTGCGTAATTGAGTAATTTCGTAATTGGGGAAGTGGAAATGGTCCAGTTCCTCAATTACTCAATGACCAAATTACTCAATCGCACAATCGTGTTTTACGCCTTTGCTTCCGTGACGATCTCGGAAAAATCTGCGATGGTCGAAAATTCATGCAACAGGGTCCGCAACAATGCAAGGCGATTCGCCCGCACCTGATGGTCTTCAACCATGACCATCACTTTGTCGAAAAACTTGTCTACCGGCTCACGTGCAGTAGAGAGCAGTTGCAACGCCTCGACATACTCTTTCTTCTTCCGGTGTTGTTCCGCCTTGCCACCGCTTTGCTCCAGATATCGGATCAGATTCTTCTCCTCGTCGCTTGAATCCTTGTGCGTCTCGACTCGCTCTGCCGGGGCGATTCCCTTCTCGTCCGCCTGCCTCAAGATATTCCGCATGCGTTTGCAGGCTGCACCAATCGCTTGGAATTCAGGCATGTGCAAAACCTGCTTCACCGCTTCGGCGCGCGCAAGCGCGTCCACCACATCCTCCGCATCCGCTCCGAGCACCGCCTTAACCACGTCATAGGCGTATCCGCAGACCTCTCGTAGATAAAACTCCAGACGCTCGCGGAAGAATGTCTTCACCGAATCTTCATACTTACGGTCGTCGACAAACTTCTTCTCGGCTTCCGACTTCTGGTAGCCGCTGCGCGCATCACGCATCAGTTCGCTGATGCGGATGGGAAGCTTCTTCTCGGCAATCACCTTTACGATGGCATTGGCTTGCCGGCGCAAGGCAAACGGATCCTTCGATCCGCTGGGTACCAGGCCAAGGGCAAACATTCCGGCAATCGTGTCTGCCTTGTCGCCGATCGACAGGATTGCTCCTTCTAACGAACGCGGAATGTCGTCGTCGGTCGACTCCGGCTTATATTGATCGTAAATCGCGTCGGCGATCGCAAAACGCGTTGCCTCGGGCAGGCTCGGATCGAGTTGCTGAGCCCGCGCGTACAATCCGCCGATGATCCCCTGCAGTTCGGTGAACTCTTTTACCAGTTCGGTAGTCAAGTCGGTCTTCGCCAGGCACGCAGCCTTGTGAATGACGCCGGGCCGAACGGCTACCTCATTCTGCTTGAGAATCTCGCTAAGCCAACTGCATAGCCGTTGCACGCGCTGCGTCTTGTCGTAATAGCTGCCGAGATCTTTTTGGAAGGTTACGTTCCTGAGCAAATCGAAGCGCTCAAGCAGCGACTTCTTCTGATCGGTCTCCCAGAAAAATCGGGCGTCGTTGAAACGCGCCCGCAACACACGCTCGTTACCGTGACGGATAAATCCGTGAGGATCGCTGTCGGTGTTGAGCACGGCCAGAAAATGCGGCATCAGTTTCCCGTTCGCATCTTCCAACGCGAAGTACTTCTGATGATCGCGCATCACCGTGACTAGCACTTCTTCCGGCAGCGCTAGGAATTGCGACTCAAACCCACCAAGAATGACCGAAGGATACTCGGTCAGATTGACGACCGTATCGAGAAGGGGCTTGTCTTCGCGCCAGCGCGCGCCAGGAATGGTGCGAGTCGCGGCGTCGAGCGCCTTGCGGATCTGGTGCTCGCGCTCAGCGCGACCCAGAACTTTCGCGGCGCGGAGCGAATTGACGTAGGCGGACCCTGGTCCCGGAATTGTGACTGGAGCGTCGGTGAGAATCCGGTGTCCGCGGGATACGTTTCCGGCACGAATGCCGTCGAACTCCATGGACAGAGTTTCGCCGTCGAGCATCGCGACCAGCCAGCGCACAGGCCGCACAAAACGCTCACTCGGCTTGCGCCAGTACATATTCTTGGGCCAGTAGATGGCGGAGATTTCTTTGGGAAGTCCTTCGGACAGAATCTCGGCGGCGGTGCGGCCCTTCTTCGTGACTTTCGCGGAGATGTATTCACCTTTCGGCGTGGAAACCTTCTCTAGGTGGGAAACATCCACACCGGCCTTCTTCGCGAAGGCGTGGGCCGCCGGTGTCGGCTGGCCTTCCTTGTACGCGACGTTCACCGAGGGCCCGGTGATCTGCTCGGTAACATCCGGCTGAGCTGCGGAGATCCCATTCGCCCATACAGTTAACCGGCGCGGAGTAGACATAGTCGGTACCGTCGCCGTCTGCGGAAGGAGCTTTTGGCCAAGGAGCAACTTGGCCACGCGGACGCCCAGGTCCGTCTCGGCCGCATCGATCATGCGGGCCGGAATTTCTTCGCAACCAATCTCTAGCAGGAAATCTGGCATGCCTTCAAACCATCAAGTATCTCAAAACTGCTGGGGCCCGCTTGTGATGCAAATCACAATCACATCGCGGACCGGTAGCCGCCTTGTGTGCAGCGTTATCCGACCGGGGACAGCGACTCTTTCCTGGGCTGCAGTAATGCTTTTTTTGCGGGCTCAGGCTCAGTATCTTTTTCTGCGGCTGTCTCGCTATTCTGATCGACCCATGCCTTCGCTATCCCAACCGCGAGGGTGCGGACGCGCGCAATGACACCCACGCGCTCAGTCACTGAGATCGCTCCGCGCGCATCAAGGATGTTGAAAAGGTGCGAGCACTTCAGACAAAGGTCATAGGCCGCAAGAAGCGGAAAGCGAGCCTTCTCGGTAGTCGAAAGCGAGTGCCCCAGCCTTGTCGCGTCGTCTGTGACAGGGTGGGGATTTTGACTTCGGAACGAGTACTGATCGACCAATGCCTTACATTCCGCTTCGTACAATTCGAAGTGCTTCCATGCCTTCTCGACATCGGCTGCTTCGAAGTTGTATACGGAAAACTGCAACTCGTCGGCAAGGCGAACGTCCCCATACTTCACTGGCGCGCCGGTCTGAGGATCGCGGGCCCAGACAATCTCGTAGATCGAATCGAGATCCTGCAGGAACTGCGCAATACGCTCCAGGCCGTACGTGAGTTCCGCACAGATTGGAAACAGATCCACGCCACCGCACTGCTGGAAGTAGGTAAACTGCGTGATCTCCTGCCCATCGAGCATGACCTGCCAGCCCACGCCCCACGCGCTCAAGGTCGGAGCTTCCCAGTTGTCCTCTTCGAACTTGATGTCGTGATGGCGCAGGTCGATGCCAATCGCTTCCAGGGATTCCAGGTACAACTCCTGCACATTTTCCGGCGGAGGCTTCAGGATCACCTGCAACTGCATGTGTTTGAAGAGCCGGTTAGGATTCTCCCCATAGCGTCCGTCAGCCGGACGGCGCGATGGCTGCACATAGGCAACCTTGTAAGGCTTCGGCCCGAGCACGCGCAGGAAAGTTTCCGGAGCCATGGTGCCGGCACCGACCTCTACGTCGTAGGGCTGTTGGAGGACGCATCCGCGCTCGGCCCAGAAAGTCTGCAAGCGGAGAATAAGCTCCTGAAATGTAAGCGGGTTGGACTTGGCTGGAGTCACAGATGAATTCGGGATTCGAAGGTTAATCGATGATTGTAACGGATGGGGCGGCTACCCGTCAGCTAACGGAGTTTTTCGCTCTTCCGATGGGCCCGACGCTGCCGTTTTTGGGCTCGCTGGGAAATTCCGTCGCGTTATAACAGAAAAATCTACTCACTCAAGCCATAAACCGCCACTTCACCTGCTGCAGGGCTTGGCAAAATAACTCCTTGATCCACATTTAGATAGCGCCGACCCTACAGTAAGGGCATGAGAAATGCCTCAAAAGGCTGGAGAGCGTGTCTTCTGTCGTTGCTCCTCTTCTCTCCTTACCTGCTTCGCAGGAGGTTCTGCCGTGCGTAAGTCAGCATTGTTCTGCGCCGTTGTCATGGTGTGCGCTATCGCCTGTACATTTCTTCTTTCGTGTGGTGCCACGCACCCTATGTCCAATAACCCCGCCACTATCAACCTTACGGTGAGCGATCCGGCGACCTGTTCCGCTCCGCAAGGGCCGTTCAGCCATATCTTCGTCACCATTGTCGATGTGCAGGTCAATACCAGTTCTAGCGCGGGCGATCAGGACCCAGGATGGGTCGATCTCACTCCGAACCTGGCGCAGAGTCCGCAACAAGTGGACCTGCTTGGACAGGCCAGCCACCAATGCTTTTTGGCCATGCTGGGTTCGTCCATCGAAATACAGCCCGGGAGCTATCAGCAGATTCGGATCATTCTCGCCGATGGAAGCGTGACGTTTAAGAGCAACCCATGCGGCACTATGGCGAACTGCGTAACGTTGACCAGCGATACCACCAACACGCCATTGCCGCTGCTTTTGTCGAGCCAGGCGCAAACCGGCCTGAAGATTCCATCAGGGCAGATCGCCGGTGGGCAGTTTGTAGTCGCTGCTGGAGAGACCAAAGATCTGGACATTGACTTCAATGCTTGTGCGTCGATTGTTACGCAAGGCAATGGGCAATTCCGCCTTAAGCCCGTGCTGCACGCAGGCGAAGTCAACCTGACTTCATCCTCTATTAATGGAAAGATTGTAGACAGCGTTTCGGGGCAGGCGATTACTGCGGGGAATACGATCGTCGCCCTGGAGCAGAAAGACAGCTCGGGCGTGGACCGCGTGATCATGGAGACAACCACGGACGGGACCGGCGCATTTGTCTTTTGTCCTGTGGCGTCCGGATCCTATGACGTGGTTGCAGTCTCGAGCAACGGCACCCTGATTAGCTATGGAGCCACAATCATCGCCGGTGTACAGTCTGGAAATTCTCTGGGGACGGTGCCGCTGGTGCCACAGGCGGGAACGATGATGTCGCTGGCATTAATTACCGGGCAGATCACGACCAGCACTGGAAGCACGGGTACTGCCGCAGATCTTTCGTTGTCGGTGCTGCAGCCAGTTCTGGAAAATGGGACGACCGTGCTGGTGACGATTCCTCTGGCGGCGCAATCTTCAGCGATGGCGAGTGTCGCCACGGCGGCGGGTGCAAGCTGTCCCCCAAATACCGATTGCGCCAGTTACACTTTGTCTGTACCGGCAGCCAATCCGAGCCTGGGAACATTTAGTACCAGCGGCGTCCAAACACCAGCCGCGCCCTCGAGTGGAGCTGTGAACTACACACTTGATGCGATCGCGGTTGTTCCAGGCGGAGGCGGCACGCTTGACTGCAGTCCGTCGGAATTGCAGACCAGCTCCACAAGCACAAACACCAGCCTGGTGGTCACGGCTGGAACCAGCGCGACAGTGGCGACGCTGGCTTTCACAGGATGTCAATAAATGTTGCTAGGAGAGGCCGGAATTAGAATGTCCCTTTTTCCAGCATCCCCGCCGTAATCAACTTCTTCTCAATGTGCCGCTGCAGAATTTGGATCAGGAGTTTGCGCAGGTCAGCGGCCTGCGATTTGGGCCAACTCATCTGCGCAAAGGCGTCTACTGGCGCGCGAAACATGCGCGCAGCGAGAAGGCGCGATTCCGGCGAAAGCTCCGAAGACGCAAGACGCTTGTCGTCGGCGCACATCAATCCGTCGGCAAGGGCGTGGAAGTAGGCGCGATCGCCATTCAGATTGCGCCCGCAGACCACGCATTCGGTGAACTCCGGCAGGAAGCCGACCAGGCGCGTCAGCCACAAGTCGAAATACGTGATGGGCATCCAGATCTCCGGCCCTGTTAGCATCTGCAACACGGAAAGCGTGAGGCGGAAGATGGCGTCATTCGCTTCATGGTCGGGCAGCAACTCGTCAAGCAACTCAGCGATGTGTCCCAATCCGACAGCGCGGGCGTAGCTCACTTCTGAAGCCATCGGCGACTCGAGAACTTCGCAGGAATCGAGTCGCGCCAGTTCCCGACGTTCGCGCACATCATAAAATGCGCGCACGTAAGTCAGCGGCTCGAGTGCGCCGCCGAAACGGCGCTTCGACTTTTTGGCAGACCGCGCCACGCCATGCACTTTGCCCTCTGCGCGCGTGAACAGAGTGACGAGCAAGTCGGCTTCGCGCAGCGGATAAGTTCGCAGCACGATCGCTTCTGATTCTCGCAAGGCCATCGTTGAGTGTGATTCTAGTGGAAGGGAGAACGCTCGTCAGCGTCCGAACGATCGAGAGGAGGGTTCATAGAACGCACAAAGGCGCGCGCCTGTTCAGGACGCGCGCCTGATGTATGTCGTCAGCTGAAGCTTGCGTTACCGGCCGAAATACTTGGCGTTGCGTTCGGTGAACGCGTTCCACTTTTCCGGCAGGTCGTCGAGCGCGAAAATGGCGGAAACCGGGCACACCGGAACGCAGGCGCCGCAATCGATGCACTCCACCGGATCGATATACAGCAACTCTTCCGTCGCGTAAGCAGGCTCGTCTTTCTTGGGGTGAATGCAATCGACCGGACACGCGTCCACACAGGCGGTGTCTTTGGTGCCGATGCACGGCTCAGCAATCACGTAGGCCATAAAGGTGTCAGTCTCCTGGGAGTTCCTGCGTCTATTTTACTACCGCAGCGGTTGATCGACCCGACATTCTAGCAAGAATACGGGTGGCGGGTACAGGACCGGGAGCAAGGCTTACCAAGAAAAATGGCTGGCGGCACGCGGCCGCCAGCCATTCTCCTTCTGATCAGCAAAACTGACGCTTAGCGGTGCCCGCCGCCGTGGAAACCTTCTCCACCATGGAAGCCACCGCCACCGTGAGACTCACCTCCGCGGAAAGACTGTCCGCCACGGAATCCGCCTTCGTTCCCACGCGCGTAGCCACGGCCATGATTCTCGCGTGCGTAACCGCGAGCATCGCCACGGTCGTAACCCCGGCCCTCGAACCTGGGGTGGGCATAGTAGCCATGTCCCCAACCCGCGCGGCCATAATAGCCACGATTCCAGAACCACGCTGGATGTCCCCAGTGGTACCACGGGCCGACGCCGACGAAGAGTCCATCCACGAAATAGTCTGGGCCGTAATAGCCATACGGCGCACAGGCATAGGGATAATAGTTGTAGTACCCGTAGGCACAAGCCGGCGGTCCGGCCACATAACCAGGGCCCACCCCGACTCCAATTCCAACCCGAACCTGCGCCTGCGAGTACGCAAACGGCACCATCAGAATCGCCAGCAACGCGACATATTTCAGATAACGCATACTCACCTCCGCCTTCCCGGAACCTCTCTCGCTTCTTCTTCGATCCCAGGAAGCTTTCCAATCCTGCTACTTATTGGAACAGCGGAAGCGGCAAAAAGTTTCGGAAATCGGAGTGGTTGATTTCAACCATCCCGCTTAAATTCAACCACTTACATGCAAGCGCCAAGCCGCCTCCTTGGCCGCGAAAGCGGTTTCGTCAGGAGTCGCACAAACTAACGTTACCTAGAACGCAAGTAACAAGATTGCTTTAATGGTCCGTAGGATGTGCGGTCACTTTCCGGAGAGGGGACAGCCCCTATGGAGAAGTTGAACGTCGTTGTTTCGCTAATCACCGAACAGAATGATTACCAGCGTGAGCAGGCAGCGTCAGCGCAAGCTGCTGCCGCAAAGCTGGGAGCTTCAGTCCAAGTCATTTATGCGAACAATGACGCTGTACAGCAGACGCAACAGATTCTGAAATTCATTCAGGAACCGAGTAAACGGCCCGATGCCATCATTGTCGAACCGGTTGGCACCGGAATGCCGCAGGTCGCCAAAGCAGCGGTCTCGGCTGGAATTGCATGGGGTATCATCAACGCCCGCGTCGACTATCTGCCGGACTTGCGCCAGCGCGCGCTGGTTCCTGTTTTCTCCGTGGTTTCCGACCATGAGGAGATCGGTCGGATTCAAGGACAGCAGATCGCCGCAATTCTGGGCGAGGAAGGCTGCGTTCTCTATCTCGAAGGCCCTGGGGTAGGCGACGTAGCCCGCTTACGGACGAAAGGCATGATGGCCAGCAAACCCCAGAAGGTTTCCATCAAGACTCTGAAGGGCGATTGGACCCAGAGGAGCGGTCACAACGCGATACGCTCCTGGCTGTCACTCAGCACTTCACGCGACTTGCACGTCGGGATGATCGCCGGGCAAAACGACGACATGGCCATCGGCGCCCGCCACGCCTTCGAAGAATTGACGGATACGAAAGCACGTGACGAATGGCTGAAATTACCCATTATCGGATGCGATGGCGTTCCCAAAGCAGGCCAGAGCTGGGTACGACAGGGACGTTTAGCGGCGACGATCTTCTCGCCGCCACTCATCGGTGACGCGATCCATTTGATCGCAAACTCGCGGCTCAGCGGGACACAGCCGGAAGAGCGCACCTTAGTGGCCCCGAGTTCTTTCCCGGCATTGCAGGAACTGAAGCCCACGCGTTCAGCTGCAGCTGGCAGAGAGTAAGTCTGTTTTTTTCCATCAGTACGCGGCCGTTCACTCCGGCTTGTAGATCCAGGTCTGCGCCGTCGCCTGGTCATTGTTCGCGTAACCGCCGGCGAGCAATATGGTTCCATCCGCCAACTTTGTTTCGGTCATGAAGTGCCACGGACCGCTGATCTCACCTGATGCCACGGCGAACCTACTGGTAGCAGGATCAAACACTTCCACCGTTTTACTGCCGCCGGCAATCAGCACTTTTCCAGATGCCAGCGCCACGGCCTCTTCCGGCAATTTAAATCGGCTGTCGCGCAGGGAGGAAACCGCGCCGAATTTGCCGGTCTTTGGATCGTAGATCTCCGCGCTGGTCAGGTTCCCGCTCCAGTCACGCTCGTCGGAGCCACCTGCAACCAGCACGCGGCCATCCGGTAGAAGACCGGCGGTGTGTTTGTAGCGTGCGGTAATCAGGCGCCCCGTATCGCTGAAGTGTCTGGTTTGGGGATCGTAGATTTCCGCAATCGCATTGAGCTCGTCGCCACGGCCACCCACGATAAGGACCCGCCCATCGCGCAGAAGTGTCGCCGTGTGTGCGACCCGAGGAAAATGCATCGGCCCCACGGACTCGAATTTGAAGGTTGCAGTGTGGAAGACTTCAGCAGAAGCGATGCCGCCGGGTGAGTCGTGATCGCCCCCACCCGCGATGAGCACGTCGCCGTCGAGCAGCAAGGTTGCGCTCGGCCTTCCGCGCTTGCTGGTCATCTTGCTGGGCAGCACCGCGAATTTGCCAGTCCCTGGATCATAGAACTCGGCCGAGTCCGTGGGACCATGACCGATCCAGCCCCCAGCGATCAGCACTTTTCCGGAGCGGAGCAGAATTGCGATCTGGCCAACCCTGCCGATGCTCATGTCGCCGGTCGGCTGGAACTTTCCCGTGACCGGATCAAAGAGTTCGGCGGATTTGTAGAAATCCTGATTGCGCCGCATGCCGCCGGCGATCAGGACCTTGCCATCGGGAAGCAGAGTCGCTGTATGTCCAGAACGCGGCTCCAGCATTGGCGTCGATGACGCGACTGACCCTGTACGGATGCTTGAGGCCAGAGGCGCGCGAAAGGCGGTTGCGGTCAGAACCAAAGTCATTGTGGCGAGACTGGCAAAAAACAGCCGAGGGCGATTCATTTGGCGTCCTCCTGAAGAATCGGACGATTCAAGGGCTCGAGGGTGAGCCACAAAACTAGAGTAAGACATGTTTTTACCGCAAGCTCACCGGGTTGATTCGTTCTCGCTGGGAAGAGGGAAACGTGGACGCCAAGAGGAAGGAACGCCGAAAATGGATGGTCGTAGATGTGTTACTGACGCTTGCAGTACTTCTTACGTCGCGCGCTGTGCTCCAGTTTGAAAGCGCGAGGTCGCCAGTCACGGCGAGTTCAACCCTTGAAAGTGCGATTAAGGAAGGTGGTGGAAAGAGAAGCCAAGATTTCGACTTCCTCGATCCGACGTTGCACTATGCGCAGTTGCAGCTGACCGAGAATCAAAGGTATGAGGGCAGCGGACGAAATATCTTTCGCGTTGAGATGGAAAGCAAGACGAGGAGAATCTCTCCCCTACCGGAGCCAATCCCGCCTACTCCGAAGGTTCAACCAACTCTGGAACAAATTCGGTTGAAGTTTTTCGGATTCGCGTCGATTCTCAACTCGCCTCGAAAGGTCTTCCTCATCGATGGTGACGACATCTTTGTTGCGGCCGAAGGAGAGATCGTTAACCGCCGGTACAGAATTTTCAAGATCAATTCGGACTCGGTACAAGTAGAGGACTTAATCGAACACTCCCTACACATTCTTGCTCTCGCAGGTTAGGGATTGTACTCTACACTGAAACGGTCTCTTTCTTCTCACTCGGCTCGTACTCCACGATGTAACCCGCGACGGCGCTGGCCGCCACGGTAAAAGGAGACGCCAGGTACATCTGTCCGGGACCGCTGCGGCCGGGGAAGTTTCGATTTTGCGCACTGATAACCACCTGATCGGGCCGCGTCGAAACTCCAGGTCCGGCATTGATGCAGGCTCCACAGCTCGGCTCGATAACATGCGCTCCTGCCCTTTGAAAGACGTCCAGATACCCACGCTGGACGCAGTACTCACGCGTCTCTTGCGAGCCGAACTGGATGTAGAACTTGACTGAATCAGCCACGCGCTTGCCCTGCTTCAAGGCTTCCGCTAGCACGGCTGCGTACATATCCATATCCTCGTTCTTGCCGGCGGTGCAGGTGCCGCCGTAGGCGATCTCGACCGGCACTGGCGTGTGCAGGTCGCGGATGTACTTTCCGTTGCCAGGGTCTCCCGGCGTCGCCACCATCGGAGTGATGTCGGCAGCGTCCAGTTCAATGACGTGCGCATATTGCGCTTCCGGATCGCTGTAGAGTCCCTCCATCATCATCTCAGCCTTCTGGCGATCGATGCCGCGCCGCTCGACGAGGAAATCGACGGCTTTCTTGTCAGGCGCGACAATACCAGTAAATCCGCCGATCTCAGCAGCCATGTTGGTCATGGTGGCGCGCTCGTCGACGCTGAGTTCCTCGATCGCTTCACCGGCGTACTCCATGACTTTCGCCAGCGCCTTGCCGCTGCGGACGTAATCAAGGCTAAGGATTTTGAGGATGAAGTCTTTCGCAGTCACGTTAGGGTGTTTCTTTCCACGAATCACCACCTTCACCGACTCAGGCACGCGGACGCGCACATCCTTTGTGATCCATGAATTGAAAACATCGGTGGTGCCGATTCCAAACGCGACACAGCCAATCGCCCCGACATGCGGCGTATGCGAATCGGAACCGATATTCAACTGCCCCGGCAGAGCGTAGCTTTCCAGAACGATGGAGTGACAGATTCCTTCGGACCCCTTGCGATCGGTTAACTCGCCGTGCAGCCTGATTCCCTGTTTCTTCGCAAAATCCTGCTGCTTGAGCTTGAGTTGAGTGGCCAGATCGAGCAGTCCCAGCTTTTTCTTTTCTTCCGAGATCACTTCATCAAGAAATGTCAGGTGGTCGCGAAAGAACAGGATGGTAGAAGGATCGTTGACCTTGGCATCCTTGCCGACATACTTCTCGAAGAAGATCGCAGCCATCGGCGTGACGTATTCATGACTGAAGCGCAGATCGGCACGCGCAAAGCCTGTGTCGCCAGTCTTTACCGACAGCACCCCTACCTCGCCCTTCTCGTTGATCATGTGCCGTGCAAAGATCTTCTCGGCCAGAGTCATTGCTCGTGTGGCGCGGGCACTTCCGCCCGCGGACTCTATGGGAGGAAGAAAAACCTTCCCCTGCATGCGCGCTACATTAAACGGAAAAAGCCCGCCGTATTCGATGACCTGACGCGTAATCTCATCCTCGCCCGCAGTAAATTCGCTCAGCGCGATCTCTTCCCCGCTCCGGATGCGATCGATCAACGAGAAATTCGTCGAAGTCAGCACCCCAAGGTTTTGACAATTCTGCTTATAGATCCGCTCGATATTTTCTGCGATGACGACGCGGATCCCCGCACACATCTCAGCATAAGGAGACTGCTCACGGCTCGATCCCTTCCCGCGCCGCTTACCGCTCACCGCGCACACGAACCCGCAGCGCTTCACATCGCCGCGGCCGATGGGCGTGATGTTCCCGCATTTCAAGCCGAGATATGGAATCTCGCCCAGCGTCTCGTCGAAATAAAAGCAGTAGTGAGCGGGAGTGATCTCGTCGGTCGAAATGTCGTCGCGCAACTTGGGATTATTCGCGGGATTCTTTGTGTCCCACGGCAAGTCCTCGCCCGCCAGTTGCCGCTGGATGAGTTCCGGGTCTTCGGTGAGAAACAGAATGCGTCCCTGCAGACGGACTTTGTCGGGCCGCTTTTCGATTTGGCGTTCCAGAAGTGAGTTGATCACGTTAAGCCTGAGAATTTCGAAATTTGGCGCCAGAGCGGAGCCGGCGTCCCCACATGCTTCATTGTAACTCCGCTAACCTCGCAATGACTCGTGTAGCCCCGGACGCCTTCGTCCGGGGTTGGGCGCGAAGCGCGCAATGAACGCGGCGAATCCCGGAAGAATCCTAGCTATAGCTAGGTCAGCATTCCGATCGGGGAGCCTCGCCACCGCCGCTATCTTTGATAAACCCGCGGATCCGGCAACGCTTCAAGCCCCCGCCCAGCGAAGATCTCTTCGAATTCGTGGAGCAGCGCGTCGTGCACCAATCCATTTGAGGCCAGCGTCTCGCGGCTATTAAGTTCGAAGGGGGAACCATCGAAGCGGGTGACGCGGCCTCCGGCTTCTTCGATCAAAAGCACTCCCGCTGCCGTGTCCCAAGGCTTGAGGTTGAACTCCCAGAACCCGTCGAAGCGGCCGCAAGCCACGTTGCACAAATCCAGCGCGGCGGCTCCGGCGCGACGCACGCCATGCGTTTTCAGCGTGATCTGGTGATAGAAGAAGATGTTCGGGTTCTTGTGGCGCTTGTGACTCGGAAAACCCGTGGCCAGGAGACACTCCTTTAATTGCGCCATCTTCGAGACGTGAATCGGCTTGCCGTCAAGTTGTGCGCCGCTTCCCTTCTCCGCGGTGAAAAGCTCGTCCCGCGTAGGGTCGTAAACGACACCCGCGATGCGCGACTCTTTATCTTTGGAACGGTGCTCCAGCGCCATCGAAACGGCGAATACCGGGTAGCCGTGGGCAAAGTTGGTGGTGCCATCGAGCGGGTCCACGTACCAGCGGTATTCGCTGCCCCGATCCTTTAGCCCCTGCTCTTCTCCCATGACATCGTGCGACGGAAATTGTTTGCTGACCCGCTCCCGAATCAGGGCTTCCGAAGCGCGATCGGCCGCCGTCACCAGGTCGGCGTCGCCCTTGTATTCGATCTTCAGTCCCTGATGGAAGTGCTGCATCAACAAGGCGCCAGCTTCGCGCGCGATCGCGGACATTGCGGGGATGAAACTTTCTGGATTGCTGGATTCGGACATGGACCTCGGACCTCAGACTTCAGACGTCAGCAAACGGCCTCCCCATCAATTGGAATGATTGAATCCCGTCACCCCACCCCGTGCCGAGGTCTGAGGTCCGCGGTCTGACGCCGCTCTACTTGCGTTTTCCGCCGTCCTCGGCGATGTACATGATCTCGTGCTTGAAGATAAACAGATTGGGAGCATCCTGCCGGGTCAGGCGCACCATGTTCCTGTCGTAGTACTCGATCCAGCCCTGGAAAACCTGACCATCCATCAGCTTGACCGAGACCGGCTTCTGTTTTTCCCCGAGTGTCTTCAGGAAAGACGCTTCCTCAAACGTATCTTCCGGGGGCGGCGTGCGCCCGCGCTTGGCGTTGGGACTTCCTTGCGGAGGACGGAACGACATGCTCGCATTGTACACAAAGCCTGCGGAGTTCCGTTGCCTGGCAGGCGGGACGCGTTGCAATCAGAAGTGCAATAACGGGCAATTGGTTCCCGGCAGGAGGCGCATTCCATGCGTGTACTCTCGTTACTTCCTGCGGCCCTCGTACCCTCGCTCATGATCGCCGCGGCTCAGACAAGTCACAACTACCCCACGCCGCCCGAGCCGATGGACCCGTAGTCACACCAGACCGAACAGCCCCAGACTGCCACGCGCCGGATCGACGCCGCGCAAGTTCAGAAAGAGGCTGATGATCTCGCGCGCATGGCCCAAACCATCCCCAATGACGTGGCCAGTGTTCGAAAAGGAATGCTGCCGAAAAACGTGATTGAGAAGCTAAAGCAGATCGAGAAGCTATCGAAACGCCTGCGGACGCAACTTAATCTGTAGAGCGGACTCTACCGGAAGAAAGAAGTGGCCATCTTCATTGAAGATGGCCACAACCTAAATCTCAGCAGCAAGTTTAGAAGGTCAGCTTCAGCTGGAACTCCAGGGCGCGCGGTGCGCCCAGCGCATTCACTCCGGAACCAAGCCCGAGGCGCAGGAAGTTTCCAGCCCCCCCGTGGAGCTGAGCGCTGGTAGTTCCGTTTGGAGATCCTACCTGCCCGTTGAGTATGTTGCCGAAGGGTACGGCGGGTCCGTCGAAGTTAGAGAAATTGAAAACATTGAAGAATGAAACACCTGGTTGTAACTGGACTCTGTCCTTGATCCTGTAATGCCAGTTCAGGCTCAGGTCGAAAGTCTTCAACCACGTTTGGCCAATCGCGCCTGCGGGAGCCACAGATAGAGGCGTGCCCCCGGCGATAACGCCGCCCAAGGATTGCAGTTGGCTTAAGGTGAACAGGCCGTTGTTTATCAGAACCTGGCCGGCAGGGGTGGCTTGACCCACCATGGTCGCGTTGAACTTGCTAATCAGTTGATTAAGGCCATTGACACCGAACGTACGCCCAAAGTCGCCCAAATTGGTTCCTGGAAGAAGATCGCCCACTCCTCGGTTATTAGCCGTAGCTCCATCGCCGGTTCCGTCTCCCGTGAGGTCGGTCTGGAAGATACCGCCTGCAAGGCCGCTTACAGGCAGGGTTACGTTGTCGGCCAGCGGGCTATCGAAGTGACCCCCGAACCCAAGCTGGAATCCCGCCGGCAAGTCCATATACCCGCCGAACGAAAACTGGTGAGTGCGGTCCAGGCCAGTCGGGCCAATGTAGCGCGTTGGATCTGCGAAATCAGTCGCAGCCGTGCTGAAATCGTTGTCCCTCGCGGTGGCGACGTAACGAGACCACGAGTACGAGACTTGCAGGTTTAAGTGCTTAATGCCACGCACGGGATTGGAAAGATCCTGCTTCAACGTCGTTTGCAGGCCGTTGTATACCGAGCGCCCGATGGGGAACAGCATCTCGTTGCCGCCCAGGCTACTGTTGATGCCTGGGAAAGCAGCAGCTGGGAGACCTTGCAATCCACAGGGGATGCCGGAGCACAGCTTGTACCCGGAATCTAAGCCGTTCGCAGCGAAGTCGTAAATCGCGGCTTTATGCGTAGTGTTAGTACCGCCTGGACCCGCAGGACAGGTACCGTTGCTTATTGCTAGATCGATTGATGGTTGTCCGCATGCGGCGAGCGTTGCCGTAATCGCCTTCTGAGCTGCGGCCGGATCGAAGAAACGCGAATCGCCGACATGATTCGTATCCTCCAGCAGGAAATTGTGCGTTGACACATTGCGGAGGAAATCAACGGTGAGCACCGTTCCTCGGCGAATCTGGCGCTGGAAGCCGATATTCATTTGCACCGAGCGTGGTGACACGTAGTCCGGAGCGAGAAGCGTTGTGCTCGTCGCAAAATTGTCCGCCAGGAGAGTACCGATGTAAGTACCATTAGTCGCCGGTCCCGCTGCCAATGTAGCCGCTTGGTACGCTTGTTGCGCGGCAATGATCGCGGGTGCAGCTTGGCCAATGGCCTTTCCGATGATAGTGGGATCAGTATCCGGCTGGAAGCCCAGGAAAAGCCCCTTCTGCAGGCGCGCACCTGGATCAAACAGAATGTTGTTCCAAATCGAGTTCTCGTAGAACAGTCCAATGCCCCCTCGGATCACAGTCTTACCATTGCTGCCGGGATCCCAGGCAAAACCAAGCTGGGGAGCAAAATTGAGATTGGGCTGATGCACTGCATTCCCGAGACCTCTGTAGAACTGATTGTTGAACTGGTCCAACGCAGGAAGGGGACCTAAGTCGGTGTCGGTGCGAGCGGTGTCGCGCACGTAGCGCAGGCCGAGGGTCACGGTAAAGTTGGGCTTAACTTTCCAGGAATCTCCAATGTACAAGGACAAACGGTGATCCGGGCCCTGTCCGCCGCCCGGCAACCCAAAGCCTGGTCTTGCCGAGAAGAATCCTTGTCCGTTACCCATAACGACGCTAGCGACCGGGTAATTGAGCGGATTGGTAACTCCGCCGGGGCCAAATGGATTTGTGGCCGCGAAGGCTGCTGGCGAACCCGGACAAGGGTTCGCAAAGCTTCCACCGTTGCAGTTACCGAAACCGCCCGGCGAATTCACCGCCGGGGCTAATCCCAGGAACGCTGCCAATCCGCCACCTTTAATGTTGTTATATCCAACGCCAAAGCGAATGATGTGATTCTTGAAGAGCTTGCTGCCGTCATATTTGATTTGGTGATTAGACTGCATGGTCTGCTGGGGCGCGAGGAAGTTAGGGCCGGAGCAGAATTGATTTGCGCCCGCCGTCAGGCAGAATGGGTCGGCGCCGATTGCAAGCTCAATGCCCGGCGCGGGATCGAAAATGCTGGAGCCGGTCACGGCATCCTTAATACCATTTTCAAATTTGGTGTAGCCAAAGCGCACGCTGTTGGTCAGAGAACCAAAATTGAAGTCGACGCCGACCACGTGGACTCGCGAGTGATTCACATTCGCATACGGCTGAAAGGAGTTGGGAATAAAAGGAAGCACACTCTTGTTCTGATCGTAGGTGAAACGATAGAAAGCCTTGTACCGGTTGGCCTGATAATCGACGCGCCCGATGGTTTCCGTCTCTCGGAAAGGGGAATTGAAGCTTCCGTTAGAGTCGACAAACGGACCTCCGGGGAGAATTGGATCAAGTAGATCCTGCTTGATGCGTTCCGCGTCGAAGAAAAAGAAGAGCTTGTCCTTGATGATGGGGCCCCCAAGGCTGCCACCAAAGTGATTCCTTTGGAATGGATTGTTCGACGCGCCCGGCAGATTCGCATTCAGACTCTGGTCGCGGAAATAATAGAAGCCCTCCCCATGCAGGCCGTTGGTTCCCGACTTGGTGGTGATGCTCACGGACCCGGACGAAGTCAACTCAGTTGAGAGGTCGAGCGAAGATTGCTGCAACGAGTACTCCTGGATCGCCCCCATTGGAATGTTTTGGGTTGTAGTGCCAACGTTCTCGTCGCTGACGTCAACACCGTCGACCTCGATGCGCGCGGTCCGTCCGAAGCGGCCGCCGAAGGACACGGAAGAGAATCCGTTCTTCGTGGGATCGAAGGTTCCGCCATCCTGAATCTGGACGCCCGGCTCCAGCTGCGCGAGGTCGAGGAAGTTACGCCCGTTGATGGGAAGGTTTTCAATTTGTTGTGCCGTAAGAACACCCTGCACCGTCGCCTGCTCGGTGTTCACGACGAGCTCGGACGCTTGCACTTCAACGACCTGTGAACTCTCGCCAAGACTAAGCTTTAAATTGCCTGAAGCGGTCGTGTTTACCTGAACGACAACCAGCATCTCAGTCGTCTTGAACCCGCCGGCTTCGACACGAACCGTGTAGTCTCCGGGTATGAGCGCCCCGGTGGCATAGTTGCCGGTCGACGTGGTGGTCGTCGTGACCACCTGCCCCGTCCCTTTATTCGTAATCGTGACTTTCGCACCACTGACCACCGCTCCGGAAGGGTCGGTCACCGTTCCAACAATACTTCCCGTGCTGATGGTGGTTTGCGCCAGGAGGGGGGAAATTGCAAGCAGTGTAAGGGGCATGCAGACCGCAAATACTGCGAGCCTTCGTTGAGCATTCGACATTGTCGACCTTCCTTGTCCTTGTCCTTGAGCCGTAACGTGTCGGGACTGCTGAACCCCAGACTTTGGGAAGACACCCACCACAAAAACCGCATTTGTCTATGTACGACGACCACCACGTCCGGCAAAAAGGAACGATTAGTGATCAAGTCTAAAGCAATTCCTCAGCCACATTTTCGCGTGAGTTTGTAAAACCACTCTCTCTTGTGTCTTTTCAACCGCTTGCCTCAGGGAAGACGCTCCAAGTCACGTGGTCCTCCCATCTCGACACGGTCAATTACATTCCAAAACACATAGCTTTCTTTTCCGAAAAGCGTACGCGAACCGCGAAGTGAGTCTTCTCGCTGATTGTTATGACAATCTGTTTACGAAACAGTCAGTATCGTTATTGTTGAGGAGTTAAAAGCTGCTTTAAGGAGTGCTAGAAGTCGGATTTCACCGTGTAGTAACCAGCGCGATGGCGAACCTTGTACCCTGCTGAGTCGGGCGCGCCCACAATCCTGACCTCAATGCGGCGGAATTCAGAGAACGAGCTGTTTTGCGAGGGGTAGTAAGCGAGCAAGTACTGCGTGCGCAGTTCATCACTGATTTTGCGGAAGGCGTCGTCGAGTTGAGTGATCGAGGTCGCGTAATAGTACTTGCCGCCGGTATCTTCCGAGAGTTGGATCAGCGCGTGCTCCCCTCCAGTTTCCCGGCCAGCGCTGCTCTCGATCGGCACCACGATGATGGAATACACGATTCCTTCGGCTTCCTCGGCCGCTCGTACCGCTTCCTTGTAGTCGACCCGGCTGACGGTGTCACCGCCATCGGTGATCAGCACGATCACTTTGCGGCCCTTGCGGTGATCCAGGGCGCGCGATGCGAGATAGATCGCATCATACAATGCCGTGGCAGCGCCGACCCGTATGTGATCGATGCTCTCATCAATGCGTTTCAGATCGGCTGTGTATCCCGGAGTGGACTCGTGTACCGTCTCGCTGAAGGCATACACAGAAAGCGCATCGACGGGACGCAGGATCTCGTGAGCAAACCGCTTCGCGGATGTCTGCTCCAATGGCAAATCATGGCGCGTGCTGAGGCTGGTGTCGATGGCCAGTGCAATCGAGAGCGGTACAGCGGATTCCTTGTCGAAGACTTTGATGGTCTGGTCGCGATCGTCCTCTTTCAGAACGAAATTCTCCCGGGTCAGCCCGCCGACGGGGGCGCCGTGAGGGTCGGTCACCGTCACAAACACATTGACCAGATTGACGTCGACCTTCAGCGTGGTAGCCGAATCCGACTGCCGTTCTGAGGATGAGGGTTTCTGAGGCTTCTGCGGATCCGGCGCTTGCTGCCCCCAGACGCCGCACGCGGAAACCAGCATGGCCAGAAGCAGCCTCGTGGCGGGTTTTCTCATTGAATGATGGAATTATACCTTCGCGTTTCGCAGACTAGGCGCTGCCGCCAAGTGCACGCCGTTCACTTAGATGCCAGTCACGGTTCGGGGCTGCCTCGGGGATCAGGAATTTGCGCGTGGAATCTCTGCCGGAAATGGTTCCCCGTCGGCCCATACTGCGCCGTCCTCGAAATACTCCCGCTTCCAGATCGGCACCGTCTTTTTGAGGGTATCGATGATCCAGCGGCAGGCGTCGAAGGCCGGGCCGCGATGGGCCGACGCCACCGCAATCAGCACACTGGTCTCGCCGATTTCCAGCCGCCCAAGGCGATGGACAATCGCAACATCGCGTATTTGGAACTTCTTGAGCCCCTCCGAAGCCAGCGATTCCAGCTCCTGAAGCGCCATCTGCTCATAGGCTTCGTAATCGAGATAGAGCGTCTTGCGGCCGCGTGTCTGATTCCGTACCACTCCCTCAAAAACTAGCGAAGCGCCGTCTTCGCCGCACTTGAGTCCATCGACGACTTGTTTCGCATCGATCGTCGCGCGAGTAATGCGCGCGTAACGCAGGCGTCCCATGGGTTGTCCGGTGGGCGTCTCGCCCACGGCATCGAACGCCCCTCCGCTGACCGGAGGCAGCAGTGCGATTTCGTCGTTCGCCTTCAATTTTGCGTCGGCCCCGGAATATTGCTGGTTCACCGCGAGAGCGATCGATGAGAGTGAAGACTTCAGCTGCGGGATCTGTGACTGATAGTGCAGCAGCACATCGCGTACCGATGCGCCATCGTGCACATCGATTTCGTCCGCAGACTTCCCGGCAATTTCCTTCAGCACTCCGAAAAACAGAACTCGCACACGCATCGACCTCAGTGTACCGCGAACGGATGCACCATTCCCTTTAATGACGGTCAACATAACCACATAAGACTCGACCCAACAAAATGCGAAAACATCCTTCCACATGCATAGCGTCTCGGCGACTTCCGCAACCGATCTACGCGTTTCCATAAAGTACCCCGTCACAAGATATACATCTTGGAAGCGCCTCGCCAACCTTCCCGCCGCATGCAATGAAAACAATCTGCTTTCTTCGTTTACAACCTTGGCGGTTCATTTGCAGGTTGAGGTCCAGGCCGATCCTGGTCCCAACACCCAACACTTGTATTCGATTCTCCTGGGACGACCAGTCGACATTTTAGAAAAGCGAAGGAGTCAGAAACATGCGCCGACGTGTTGTTTTCTTTTCCCTTGGCTGCATTCTCAGTATCACTGCGTCCCTATGCGCCGCTCAAACCGCATCGATTAATGGAACGGTCTCCGATTCGACCGGAGCGGTTGTCGATCATGCCAGGATCACTGTGCGCAATACGGCGACGAACGCGGTTCGCAACATCGAGACCAGTTCGGCGGGCGTTTACAACATCACGGCGTTGCCGGCGGGGCCGTACGAAATGATGGTCGAGAAAGGCGGCTTCAAATCGGTCAAGTACCAGAGTTTGATTTTGACGGTCGACCAGGCCTTGACCCTCAACGCCAAGCTCGAAGTAGGTTCGAATACCGAACAGGTCACCGTCGAAGGCGGGACGGTTGCGCCCATCAACACCACCGATGCTCAAGTCAGCAACGTGATTGATGAAAAGCAGATGCAGGCGCTTCCACTGATTCTCCGGGATCCCTATCAACTCGTGCTGTTGACTCCAGGAACGACCTATACCAACGATACGACCGGCGGCTTCTCTCTCAACGGCGGCCGGAGCCGCAACAATAATTTCCTGCTCGACGGGACCAATAACAACGATGCCGGCGTCCCGGGCGGCGGATTCGCCACGCTGAACCCGGATGCTACCGCCGAGTTCCGCGTAATCACCAACAACTATCTTCCTGAGTTCGGCCGCAACTCCTTCGGCGTCATTGACATCGTTTCGCGGAGTGGGACCAATCAACTTCACGGTGACGTCTACTACTTCGGTCGCTGGGATGCGCTTGGCGCTCGGGACTACTTCAATAGTGCGGCCCGGGGCACCCCCACAAAAAATTTCTACAACCGCAACATTTTCGGGACCTCGGTCGGCGGTCCGGTCATCAAGAACAAGCTGTTCTTCTTCTTCAACTATGAAGGCAGTCGCTTCGACACGTCCACGGTTTCCATCGCGGACGTCCCCACGGCGGCATTCAAGACTGGCGTGTTTACGTATGTCGATCCCCAAGCGGGCCCGGTGCCCATTGACGTCAGCACGCCGAGTTCACCGAATAACGCTTTCGGCTTTACTTTAGACCCCCAAATACAAAAGCTCCTGAATTACTATCCGGCAGCCAACGGTCCGGCGGTGCAGCAAGGAGTATCGGCTCAATACCTGTTCGCCGATCCGGATCTTTTCAACGCCAACAACTACCTGGCGAAGGTGGATTACAGCATCAATCCGAACAACAATGTCAGTGTCCGTTATCTGGCCAATAAATTCGATGACAACGGGGCAAGTGTGAATACTCTTCCCGGGCTTGGAGGAGTCGCTACGCACGGTCTTAACCAGAGTGTGAGCGGCCACTGGATCAGCACTCTATCTCCAACCCACCAAAACGACCTGTTCGCCAGCGCAAACCGCGGACACCAAACCTTCCCTTGCAACGGCATTAACACGATCAACAGCCTGGGTCTGGCTGGTCCCGATGGGCTCGGACGTGGGCGCGATTGGAGTCTTCCCGCCTTCGCGGGAATCAGTTGTGGCAATTTGGGTGACGCCGACCTTCAGGTTCGTCCTTTCGGAATCTACACCGTTGGCGACAATTTCACCTGGATCAAAGGCCGGCACACCCTGAAATTTGGTTACGAATTCGACGACAGTTATGAAAACGGCTTCAACAATTTCGGAACTCGCCCTACACCCGCATTCAATATCAACCAGCAGACCGGCGCTTCGGCGCTGACGAATACGCCCAACTTCAACAATGGTGTCGTTCAGGACGCGGTGTGGGGTTTGTTCGGGGCGGTTTTCCAGGAAACTCAGACGCAATTGTTCAACTTCGCTGGAAACCGTGTCCCTACAGACGAGCGCGGCTTGCGGGAACGCGACATGTACGGATTCGTTCAGGACCAGTTCAAGTTGACGTCGAATTTCACGCTCAACTACGGGATGCGCTACGAATGGGATGGCGTGCCGTGGGAGGTGCACAACGCATGGTCGAACGCGAGTGTGGCGGCTCTATCCGGCCCCGCACCGATTACCTTCACGCAGGTCACGCGTGGAGGACCCAATGAACTCTACACGAACGATACAAATGGATTCGAACCGCGCATCGGGTTTGCCTGGGACCCCCTCAAGAAGGGCAAAACATCCATTCGTGGCGGCTATGGTATCTCGCGCGACCGCCAATTTTTCAATATCACCGGAAACATTCGCGGCAATCCGCCACTTTCCGGACCGTACGCCAACAACGTGTTCAACAACAGCTTCGACCCGGCATCAGGGCAGTTCGTGGTTCCAGTCAGTCAGGTCCAGATCTCAAATACACCGGTTCCGACGACACTGACTCCGGCGCCGACGGCAAGCCTGCCGCAATTTTCATTTGCGTTTCCCGGCACGGTCACACCAAATTTTCACGTCCCTTACGTACAGCAGTGGAACTTTGGCATCCAGCAGCAACTGGGAGCCGGTCTTATTCTTGAACTCAATTACGTCGGAAACAAGGCCAACCGTCTGTATCGCATCATTGACGGGAATCCGCCAGACAACGCGCTGGTAGCACAGTTGCGCGCTTATTGCGCCGATCCGACGTTCGACAATAACAACCCGGTGCCGAATCCGAACAATCCGTTTGGCTGCATCGACAACCCAAACGCGCTCCCTCAATTTGAGACGGTTCAGGGCGGCAATCTGTACATCGGAAAGGAATTCGGGGTCCTACCATTCGACGCGGTGCAGAACGCGGCGGCCTTTCACGCCAACACGTCCGCCAGCCTCGCCAACTCCAATAGCCATGCGCTGCAGGCGACGTTGTCCAAACAATTGCGTCACGGCATGTCGTTTCAGGCGAACTATACGTGGGCGCACGCCATCGATGACGCCAGCGACGGCTTCCGCTTTCAACAAGGCCAGTTTCCCTTCCCCGCCAACTCGGGCTTCCTGAACCGAGAGAAAGGAAATTCCTCATTCGATGTCCGACACCGTGCGGTCATCAACTACTATGCGGAGTTACCTTTTGGCCGCGGCAAGAGTCATTTGAGCACGGGCTTCGCCGGGAGGGCTTTCGAGGGGTGGTCGTGGTCAGGGATTGCCACAATCCAAACCGGATTCCCCTTCGAGATCTTTGAGTCCGGAGTGGACAGCGATGGGACGGGCGCGCAACAGAGGGCGTCATATGCCGCCAGCCCGGTTAGCATCCCGTTCCAATCTGGGTTGCCAGTGACCGGTCCAAACGCGGGCTTGTTCACTTTCCCGTTGTTTGGAGGTCCCGGTAATGTCCGCCGCAACAGTTTTTATGGGCCTGGATTCAAATCCTGGGATATGGTCGTGGCCAAGAACACAAAACTCACGGAGCGCATGAGCCTCGAGTTCCGTTCCGAGTTTTACAACGTTTTGAACCACCCCAACTTCCAGCAACCCGATCAATTTATCAACGATGCTACATTCGGCGAGTCCTCGGCCCAGGTCGCCCGTCCCGATGGCACGACCGGTGCCCGGCAGTTGCAGTTCGCGATGAAACTGAAGTTTTGAGCGATCTGTGCTGGCCGAAAACTGGAACCGGGCCTAAGGAGAACTTAGGCCCGGTTATTTTTGATCGCCCTACGAAGGGGGTTATGCCTGGGTGGTCAGCACCCGATCGTGCACTGGCTCCGGCTGAAGAATCTTCGCTGCGGCGCTATCGGCCACCGCCGGCAGCGAAACCTGCAGCGCTTCATCAATCGTCTTCACGTAGTGCACCGTCAAGTTTTCAAGCTGTTCCGGCGTGAGATCTTCTTCCACGTTCATTTTGTTTTCCGCCGGAAGAATTACATCCCGAACGCCAGCGCGCTTCGCCGCCAGCACCTTCTCCTTGATCCCGCCGACAGGAAGCACATTGCCGCTGAGTGTAATCTCACCGGTCATCGCCATGAGCGGAGTGATGCGCTGCTTGGTCAAGAGCGAAACCAAAGCCGTAGCCATGGTCACACCGGCCGAAGGGCCATCCTTCGGAATCGCGCCCGCCGGCACGTGAATATGGATGTCGTGGCTGGCGAAGAAATCTTCGGCCACTCCAAGACGGTCGGCATTCGATCGCACCCACGTCAATGCTGCCTGCATGGATTCCTGCATCACCTGGCCGATCTGTCCGGTCATGGTGAATCCGCCTTTGCCCTTCATGGCATTGGCCTCGACGAAGAGCACATCTCCGCCGGCAGGAGTCCACGCCAATCCCACCGCCACTCCTGGGCGCTCGGTGCGCTCGGCAATTTCGCCTTCGCTGCGGATCTTGATGCCGCCGAGGAATTCCTGAATGATCTCCTTATTGACGATCAGCTTCTCCGTTTTACCCTCTGCCAGCCTGCGGGCCTGTTTCCGACAGATCGTGCCGATCGTGCGTTCCAAGCTGCGAACGCCTGCTTCCCGCGTGTAGTGGCGGATCACGTAGCGTACCGCTTCTTCCGGGAATTCGATCTGCTCCGTGGTGATGCCGTTTTCGTCAATCTGCCGCGGAATCAGATACTGAAATGCGATGTGAACTTTCTCTTCTTCGGTGTACCCCTGCAGTTCGATGATCTCCATACGGTCGCGCAGCGGCTCGGCGATCGGATCGAGCATGTTCGCGGTCGTGATGAAAAGAACCTTCGAAAGATCGAAAGTCACGTCGAGGTAATTATCGCGGAACGTCGAGTTCTGCTCGGGATCAAGTGCTTCGAGCAGTGCCGAAGCCGGATCGCCACGGAAGTCACGTCCGACCTTGTCGATCTCGTCGAGCATGAATACGGGATCTTTCGTCTCCGCCCGACGAATCCCCTGAATGATCTGGCCCGGCAAGGCTCCGATATAAGTCCGCCGGTGGCCGCGAATCTCAGCCTCATCGTGCACGCCGCCAAGGGAAAGCCGCGTGAACTTCCGCCCAAGGGCGCGGGCAATCGACTTGCCCAGCGAAGTCTTCCCTACTCCCGGAGGCCCTACGAAGCACAGGATCGGCCCCTTCATGTTGGGCTTCAGCCGGCGAACGGAGAGGTAATCGAGGATACGGTCTTTCACCTTCTCCAGATCGTAGTGATCGGCGTCAAGGATCTCTTTCGCCTTCGGTATCTCGATTTCCTGCCCCGAGGTCTTGGCCCACGGCAGTACCGCCAGCCATTCGATGTAGTTGCGAGTCAGCGAATAGTCGGCGGCCATCGGTGACATCCGGGAAAGCCGGCCCAGTTCCTTCAGGGCCTCTTTCTTCACCTCGTCGGGCATGCCGGCTTCTTCGATCTTCTTTTTCAGATCTTCCACATCGCGCTGGCCTTCATCCTGCTCGCCAAGTTCTTTCTGGATGGCTTTCATCTGCTCGCGCAGGTAGTACTCGCGCTGCGTCTGCTGCACGCGATCCTGTACTTCGCTCTGGATCTTGTTGCGCAGTTGCTGGACTTCGAGCTCCTTCGCGAGATGCTGGTTGATCTTCTCCAGACGCACAGGGACGTCGAGCGTTTCCAGCGTGTCCTGTTTGTCCGGCGTGGAAAGCGACGGCAACGACGAGGCGATGAAGTCGACCAACCGGCCCGGTTCGTCGATATTCATAGCGACGGTCGACAGTTCGTCCGATAGCGTCGGCGACCCCGCCACAATCTGCTGGAATAGAGTCAGAACATTGCGCTGCAGGGCTTCAATCTGCGAGGTGGCTACCGGTGTAGCGCTTTCCGGCAGGGTGGAGTAGTGGGCGCTCATGAATGGCGTCAACTGAGTGAATTCGCCCAGCTTTATGCGTTCCAGGCCTTCGGCAAACACGAACAAGCTCTGATTCGGCATCTTGACGACTTTGTGAACGACCGCGGAAGTGCCCACCGTGTAAAGGTCGCTGGGTTGTGGCGCATCGACGCGGGCTTCGCGCTGGGCCACAACAATAATGGTCTTATCCTCTCCGAGTGAATTGATTAACTGAACGGAACTTTCACGCCCCACCGTAAGTGGCAAAACGGCATGGGGGAACAATACCGTGTCCCTCACCGGCAGCACCGGCAAAGCTTTTTGCTCGTTTGTTTCCTTCAATTTAGGAGAGCGCTCTGATGAGGTCTGTTGGCTCATGATTCTCCTTGAGTGTAACTCGCTCAAGTTTAGATGAGACTCTTTGACGAAAAGTTTCAGGTAGCCCGAAACCCTTGCCCAAGACTCGCATTCTATTCCGCTGCGGCTGGCGGCGTATGTGTCTAAGGTGCAGAGGCTAACGCGCAGGATGCCACTACGCAAGTCTTAATTTGGAGCCCTTGAGGATTCTCACGAAACGAAGGTATCCCACCCGGCCCATAGGATGGGCCGCATGGGGATGCCGGCTGCAACGATTGGACTTGCCCACCGCGCTCGCTAAAAGACGTGCTTGGCTGTATCTCCAGCAAACCCGAGTTCCTGCAGCGCTCGTTCGTTGGCAGCGTTCGTTTGATACACAGTCCGGGTTTGGTCGGCCTTCTTGCTCAGCTGAACCAGTTGGCACTTCGCCTTCACGTCCTGAACCTTAGGGTTCACCGACTGAAACACCATGACGTGCTCCTGCCCTTCCATAGTGTGCCGGACGACATATTCGCCGGCGGGCAACAGCATGCCAGCCACCCGAACCGGCGAGGCGACACTAATTTTTCCCGTTGCCCGGATTCCCAAATTCTCTCCCGCCATCGCCAGCGAAACCACTCCCAGAACGCACACCAACAGAACCGTGATCTTCGATGAATGCATGTATTTCCTCCAGAATGATCCAACTGGTCGCCAGTTGGCACGGTGGATATTTTATGAATGGGACCGGGGGTCGTGTGTGTGTAGCATCCCACGATCGTGTGACGGCGCCAACACTCGAGGACTGGGCTACTTTGGCGTGAACTGAGCCAAATCATAGATTCCGAGCTTCTTTTCGAGAGCGGCCACCTGATCGACGACCTTAAAGAAACCCTCGTCGCCAAACCGTTCATCCTCTTTCTTCTCGAAATCCTCGCCCAGAGCATCGTATTCGTGCGGAGAAATGATGGAGCGAAACGCCGGAAACAGGACCGTATCTTCGCGCGCTTCATGCGGACGATACATGCGCAGGAATGACCGCAGAGCGTCTCCCAACTTATCAGTATCGGAGGAAACGTATTTGAGCGTAGCGGTGGCTCCCAACTCTCGAATCTTTGCGGTCAAATCCTTCCCGGCTTTGTGTTGGGTTTGGAGAGTCTCGACCAACTGCACGTGCTTTCCCGCTTTACGAAACCTTGGGAACAGGAATTCTTCCTCCAACTTTTCGTGATACTCCTCGACAAAGCGGCGAATGATATCTGCCGCACTCGCCAGAATCGAGCCATCGAACGGCCGTTTGTCCGCCAATAGGTGCAGATGGTGGTCGTAGATCAGGAGAATACGGTTGAGCACTCCGTGCTCGCGCATCAGATCTTCTGCCGGCGAGATTTTCTCGTCTTCTTTTTCTTTTTCCTTCTCTTCGGGTTTCTGTTGAGCGAAAGCCACGGGCGCGAGCAAGCCAGCACCAGCGATGGAAGTCTGACGAAGAAAACTGCGGCGGTTCGATGAATTCTCCAGCACTTGATCCTCCTGGACTGGATTTCCGTTTTATCTTTGACGTGAAGCCCGCAAGAAAGGTTCGCCAACTTAGGCCGCGGGGTAAACTCCCAGCACTTTGACGAACTCAGCCACCTCACCTAGGTGCCGCAGTGCGTTCCGTGCCGGTTCGTCGTCGCCACGCAGAAAGTCAACGTAGAACACGTACTCCCACGGCCGTCCACGCATCGGCCGCGACTCGATCTTGCTCAGGCTGATGTCCCGCAACGCAAAAACGCTAAGCGACTTGAACAGTGCGCCGGGCAGGTTCTTTACCTGGAAAGCAATCGAAGTCTTATTCGCCCTTGGCGGAATGAGCCGCTCGTAGTTCGCAACGTAAGCATTGAAACGCGGGTGCCCCACCCTTGTCTCGCCGCTCTTTGGCGAGACAGGGTGGGCTTTTTGACCCTTACGAGTTCGGCCCAGCCTGCGAATCAAAAAGAATCGGGTGAAGTTCCGCTTGTCATCTTCAATTCCAGCCTGGAGGATCTTCCCCGCGTATTCGCGCGCCGCCTGTTTTCCCGCGATTCCGGCCGCGTCCTTCAGCCGATCGGCAGTAACGTGCTTGACGCTTCCCGCCGTATCGTAAAAAGGAACTGCCTCGATCTCCGGATGTCGCCGGAAAAAATCCCGGCACTGATCGAGGGCCACCGGATGCGACAAAACTCGGCGCAAAGACTCGATCTTTACCCCCGGCGCAGCTATGACGTTATGCACAATCCGCAGCAGGTACTCAGCCTGTATGAAGACATTCCTCGTCACGAGCAGGTCTGCATGTTCTGCGACCGTTCCGGCCAGCGTGTTCTCGATCGGAATCACAGCTGCCTGCACTGACCCCGCATCGACGCGATCGAAGACCTCGGCCGATCGCGCGCACGGCACAACCGTGCAAGGCGACAGCATCTTTTCGGCAGCTTCATGACTGAACGAGCCGCGTTCCCCTTGGATGGCAACTCTCATCTGTCGCTTCCTAAACAGGGCAAGGTATAGGAGAAGCCCAGGGATTGCAATTTCTTAGTCGGGATCAGCTCAAATCCTTCTCTAGCAGCAGCGCATCCACACCGTTGGAGTAATAGCGCGGCCAGGTTCGAATCACGTCGTAGCCGTGTCGTTTGTAAAAGGACAAGGCCGGGACGTTATCCACCGCCGTCTCCAACCCTACCGCCCGGCATCTCGCGGCTCGCATACGCTTTTCCGCCGCTCGCAGCAGGAGCGAGCCCACCCCCGAGCGCCTTGCATTCGGTCCAACGTCGATGGTGATGACGTGTCCCGTGGCGCCGCAATGCGCCACGATGAAACCTTGAAGTTCTTCTTTCGCATCGGTCGCGACTAACGTAAACGATCCCCGATGTCGCATGAAAGACCTGAGTTCCTGTTTCGAATACGAAATCCCAGGCGGAAAGCACTCCTGATCCATGCGCCACAATGATTCAAAATCCTCGGGCTTGTAATCGCGAACGACAGTAGCCACCGCGACATTGTAAAGGGCTTCGGCATCCAGAGTTCGGAGTACGCCTTTCCTAGGAGGGGAACCTGACGGCTTTCCCCGATTCCGAACCATTCCAGCGACTAAGGACGGCGCGGTACCGATTTTCCACAGCCCGAGTTTGCGGAAGCGCAAAAAGATGCTTTACGGGGACTAATGTCCTCTTGCTCGACCCGCAACCTCGGACGTACCATCGGCATCAGAGGGGTAGCGAAGTACGCCTGTGGGACGCCTGCTTATCATCGACGCGGTCGCCGCGGTGGTCGTTTTAGGGGGATGGTATTTCTTCTTCGCTGCCTACAACCGTCGTCGAGGAGCCGAGGCGCTCCGCTGGGTGCAGTCAGCGTGCGCCGGTAAGGGACGAATCGTCGATTTCCGCTGGCTCAACAGTTCCCGTCTTTACGCCCGCCTGCAGTTCCCTTCACGCAGTTTCGAGAATGCTCGCGTCACCATGAAATTCCGGCCACGGCCTCTGCCGGTGAACTGGATCCTGAGTCGTGTACACAAGCAGAAGGAAACCCTGACCTTCGAAGCCGACCTGGGCGGATCCCCTAACGTCCGGCTGGATGTGATTCGGCATCGTTGGTGCGCTCACAGCCGTGGCGTCGTCGCTCGCAAGAAAGACCAGCGTCAGTGGGACATCTACGAGCCCGGCCCCATCGTGCTCACGACCCGCACCCACTGGCAGGAAGATCTGGCTCCCGAACTCAACACTCTGATGACTGTGCGCCAGCAGGATGTGCTGCAAGTACGCTTTCGGCCCGAATCACCCCAGTTCTCAGCCACCATCGCTCTGGACGCACTCGACGACCCCCGCACCGCTGCTGGCTTCCTGGCGACCCTGCGCGAGTTGGCCGCGGGTGCTTCGGCTCATCGGCAATAAATTCCAGCATTAATCCACTGCCCTAAGCCGCACTTTTTGTGCTATCTTACCCGGCCATGCCTGACTCCTCGCTCAGTCCCAGTCCACAGTTTGGCACCGCTGAATATGTCGGGACAGCCGGCGGCGACCATTGCCAGTTTTGCCACCAACCCATGGGCATGACCTACTATCGGGTCAACGCTGCGATGGCCTGCCAATCGTGCGCAGAGAAGGTCCGAACCGAACTCGGACACGATACCGGACCAGCTTTCGGCCGGGCTCTTCTGTTCGGAGCCGGAGCGGCTGGGTTGGGTTTAGCTCTCTATGCCGCCTTCATGGTCATCACCGGCATCTCGATTGGATACGCTTCTTTGGCTGTCGGATGGATGGTTGGCAAGGCCATGGTCAAGGGTTCCGGCGGGATTACGGGCAGGCGCTATCAAGTTGTCGCTGCCAGTCTCACCTATGCCGCTTGCACTTTGGCCAGAATCCCCGTCTGGATTCACTACAACCCTGAGTTGAGTTCGGTGATGGGTCGGCTGATTCCACACGCTCTCATCTTCCCGTTCGCTCGCTTCGGCGACAACCCGTTCGGCGCACTGATGGGTGTGGTGATCCTGTTCGTCGGGGTCAGTATCGCGGTCAGACTGACCGCTGCCAAGGCAGTCGAGATCGATGGGCCGTTTGAGAACTCCGTCAAGCCGCTGGGGTAGCTGGACAGGTAAAATGAGAGTGGGTTTCTGAGGCCATTGTGTCGACTGTCACGCCTGAACTCATCCGCACCTGTCGTCGCTGCTCGAGCGAGCTGCCTCCCGGAGCACTCGTGTGCGGAAATTGCCAGGCGCTGGTGCACTCCGACCAGCTCGACCAATTAGCTTCGGAGGCAAAGGCGCTTGAGGCGAAGCACGATTATCGTCAAGCCCGCGAACGCTGGCTCATGGGCTTGCCCCTTCTGCCGTCAAATTCACGCCAAGCGTCCTGGATTCTGAGCCATGCTCGCTCGCTCGACGCGCTGGCCGATCAAATCCAACCTCAACCAAGCGAAAACAAGTGGGCGCAGAAGCTTGGCCCCGCAGGCCCGCTCGCAGTGATCCTCGCCAAGGGCAAATTCCTTCTCGGCACAGTATTCAAGCTCAAATTTCTTCTGAGCTTTGTGGCGTTTTTCGGATTCTATTGGGCGGCTTTCGGCATGAAGTTCGGCCTCGGCTTCGCCGCCCTCATTTTGATTCACGAGATGGGTCACTTTGTCGATATCAAACGTCGCGGATTGCCCGCCGATATGCCAGTGTTTCTTCCCGGTTTCGGTGCGTACGTGCGCTGGCAGGGTCTGGGAGTTCCAATCGAAACGCAAGCCGCGATTAGTCTCGCCGGTCCTCTCGCTGGGTTCCTGGGATCCGTTGCTTGCACTTTCCTCTGGTATCAAACGCGCGATTCGCTTTGGGCTGCTCTCGCGTACTCTGGAGCATGGTTGAATCTTCTGAACCTCATCCCGGTTTGGATGCTCGACGGAGGCCATGCCGCGCGGGCACTGAGCAAGACGCAGCGACTCATTTTGCTCATGGCCTGTCTTGTTCTGTGGTGGGCACTGGGTGAAAACCTGTTTCTACTGGTGGCAATCGGGGCGGGATATCAAGCGTTCTTCGCCGGCGATCTTCCCGCGCGCCCGAGCAGCGCTACTATCGTCTACTTCATCGCGGTGCTGGCCGCTCTCGGGGTAATCATGCGCGCTGTTCCAGCTCAAGGGTTTGGTCCCAGATAGTCCTGAGCCTGCCTCGAATAAATCCCTTTTATGCCCCACATCAGCTTTTTCGATTGGATGGGCCCAGACTCTCGCGCTATTCTTCCGAGTTCCAAGTCGGCGTTGAAACCAGCCATTTCAACTTCACAGCAACCCGTGCAGTAGTTTTGCCCAAATCTCGCAGCTAGAGCGAAGGAGAACCAACGACATCCATGTCCACTGAACTGCGCAATTTCCTGTCCCTGTCCTACGACGAACTCGAAGACCTGAACCTGAAGGCGAAGGAGCAGCGCAGGAACCGCGTCCCGCTCGACAAGGTCCGCGAAGACCGGCTTAAGTATTTGACCGACGAGAAGCGCATCAAGGCCCTGACGGTCTTGTTCACCGATCTCGAGGGCCGGCTGCACATGCTCGACTATGACAAGAAGTTCCTGCTCAAGAGCTGGGACAACCTGACCTTTGACGGATCTTCCATCCGCGGCTTTACCGCGCAGCGGGAGAGCGACCTGCGCCTCGGCATCGATTGGGGCGCTTTTTACTGGGGTCCGGCGGACGTCTTTGGTCCCGGCAAAGTCCTGGTTTTCGGCGACGTCATCGATAAGGGCGGCACACCCTATTCCGCGGACATCCGCGGCGTGCTGAAAACCTACGCCGACGATCTGTACAAAAAGAAGAAATACACGCTGAACGCGGCCAACGAAATTGAAGGATTCCTCTTCAAAGGGCCCGACGCCGAGCGTCATTATCATGAAACCGGCAAGTTCGAGTATGTCAACACGGGCGGCTACTATCATTCCCTGCCCGGCGACCCGCTGCGCACGTTCATCGACACGACGGCCGAAGTGCAGCGCGCCATGGGCTTCCAGAATGAGAAAGATCACCCGGAAGTAGCACCTTCGCAGTTTGAAATCAACTACGGATACGGCGAAGTTGTCGCAGCCGCCGATCAGATCCAGTTGTACAAGCTGATCTGCCGCCAGATCGCCACCAACATGGGCTTCAGCGCTTCGTTCCTGCCCAAGCCGGTCGTCGGCGTGAATGGCAGCGGCATGCATACCAACGTTTCCATCAGCGAAAACGGCAAGAATCTTTTCTGGGACGCGAAAGGCGAAGAGAAACTCAGCAAGATGGGATGGGCTTTTCTCGACCGCATCCTGACGCATGGCAATGACATTTGCCTGCTGCTCAATGCCAGCGTAAATGCATATCGCCGCCTGGATCCGCACTTCGAAGCTCCGAACCAGATCAAGGCTTCGCCCGTGGATCGCGGCTCGATGATCCGCATACCAATCGGCAACGAGAAATCAATGCGCGTGGAAGTCCGGTCAGTGGCGCCGGATGCGAATCCGTACCTCGTGATGTACTCGATCTTCAAGACCGGACTCGACGGCGAAACCGCGAAGATCAAGAACCTCCGCCAGGCCGAGCGCTACCTGCCCGACAACATCTACGACGCGCTGGCGAATTTCCGCAAAGCTGAATGGATCACCGCCATGCTCGGGGAAGACGTGAAAGGCCGGTACGCCGACCTGAAACAGGCATCGGCTGACCGTTGCCCGCGTGCTCTGGGGACCTTCGTGAAGGCACAGGAAGTGCAATTCCATCACGAGGTCTACAACCAGTTCTTGTGGAATTTGTTCTAACCTGCTGCAGTTCTGCCACGAGAACGCCCTGGCGAAAGCTGGGGCGTTTCCCTTTTGCGATTCAATAGCTACGCCCAGCTCACATTGGGTCACTCCTCCCGCAGGGCGGTTAGCGGCTCGATCCTGGCAGCGCGACGTGCGTGGCCAATCATGGCAGTGAGGGCTGCGAGTGTCAGGGAGAGAGCCACAATCCCGTACGGTACCGGACTGGTCGAACTCAAGGGTATCG
>DATMOO010000251.1:0-9732 GCA_035568275.1 Candidatus Sulfotelmatobacter sp. | reverse complement strand
CGAGAAATCGTTCCTTCAATCACCAAGACGCGCATCGCCAGGGCCTTACGGGTTTTCATCCCCAACTTTGCCGTCTTTTAACTTCAATTTGAAATCGCGCTGGAATTGTATAACCGCAGCCTTGGTGCGCTTGCCGAATATGCCGGTCCTCGTCTCCAGCGGCAAGATATTCTTGCCGTCCAGAATAACTACCTGGTCGGCGAGCGCTGCATTCAGATTCCTTTGCAGCCGGCGAACTTCTTCGCCACGACTGCCCTCAAGCAAGAGTTCCGCCATGGGAACCTCCTCACGTGCCGTCAAGAACGGCTGATATTGTATCGATGTTCCGCCCGTTTGCAACCCCCCCGGACATACCCAAGTCAAGCGCTAGACTTTACTCGCCGTTTCCCAAGAGGCTGGCGTTTCTGGGGCTGGCTCCTGGTTCCGCACGTGTGTTCTCTAGAAGCGGGTCATTTCAGTCGTGGATTCCGTAGCGTGCAACCGTGTTAGACATGTATTCCTCCTGAATTAGATGGTGAGCCTGCAGGAGAAAGCGTTTCGGCGGGAGGCCGAAAAGACCGAGTCGGAGAGGAAGACTCTCATGAAAATGAGCGCGAGGACACTTGGATCAGTCGCCGTCTTTGCTACGGTCTTGTGGGCGACCGGAACAGTCGAGGCGCAAGACGGGAAAGTTCAAGCCACGTCGTGTAGAAAAGTCGTGGAAGGATTCTACAAGTGGTACATTCCCGAAACCTTTCGATCGCATTCATCCCGGTATGACCTCCCGGTGAAATCGAAGGTTTACAGATTTGATGACGGATTGGTTCGTTTGCTGAGGAAATCCGAGGCGTATGAAAATCGTGGTGGCGACATTATTGATGTCGATCCGTTCACTGGTATGAACGGTGATTCTGAGGCCTATATCGTCGGAAATGTCAGGCAAAAAGGCGATAACTGCCGGGCTGATCTTTACAGCGTGAATTCAGGCAAGAGGGACCCGGATCCTTCGGTTACTCCAGAGTTGGTCCGCCGGAATGGAGCGTGGGTTTTCTTCAATTTTCACTACCCGGGAAGCGGATCGGTCGGCGAATACGACTTGCGCGGCGAAATCCGAGACCAGCTTCGGTCGGCGATAGATCAGGAGAAGTAAACGCCGAAGCGTGGGTCGATTGGGAGCGCCTCGCTCAACGCTGCACTTCATATGACAACGACATTCTCCCTGACCGGTAGAGATGATGGCCAATCAATCGCAGTTTGGTGGGGCTGTAAGGAGGCGGAAGCAATGGAATCCCGGCGCCCAACAATACAGGTATGACAGCAACTTCGACGCCATCGACGAGGCCAGCATCAAGGAAGGAGCGGAACAGGTTGCTCCCACCAAACAGCCAAATGTCTTTTCCGCTTTGAGCTTTCAAGCCTCTTACCCAACCTGCATTCAACTCGGGCAGGACAGTTACGTGGGGATGCTCTTGCTGTTTGAGAGTTCGCGAGAAAACGATGGAGGTAACTCCGGTGAAAGCCGTGAAAGCCGCTTCACCTCGCGTACGGACAGCAAGTTCGAAGGTTCGCCTGCCCATCATGAGCACATCAAATTGCGACCAAAACGCGCCGAAATCGACTTCCGCGTCCGTGCCAATCCAGTCGTATTCTTCGTTCGGCCCTGCTATATGGCCATCCAGGCTCATCGCAACCGCATAACGAATTTTGCGCATATGTGGCTCCCGCCCAGCAATGACTTCACCCCGCAACTGTTCATTGTTCCATAAGGACGGATGACTGCTGAGAATCTCGATAGCGGCCCATCGATCAGAACCGGGGATTTTGAGCGCAATTGGCCTAATTGAGCACGCGGGGGCAACCGAGGGTGGTCACCCCCTGAACCCAGTCTCCTCGGTCGTTATAAGGGCAGATAAAAAGGGAATGACGGGGTAACAGAACTGCGTGCAGGCGACAGGATAGGCCCGCTGGATGCCTGTTTCAGTGACGCCAGTCACACCCTCACACCAGTGATGCAATGAGATTGACCACAACCAGTGCACAGTTGAGCTATAAGTCGCACGGCACTATCAGTGTGATTTCAATCACACCACGCTGACTGTGGCGTGATTGGAGCGGGTTGCGTCCCTGCACAAGCCACGGCTTGCTGGATTGACGCCGTGCTTGCCAACAATGGCAACCCGGGGGCAAGCGGCAAAAGCGGCTACCTGTTCGCAACGGGTGCTGGCACGGTGTCTGGTGGCGTCAACGTCGGCTACACAGTCGCGGCGGTCCCGATCACGATCAACCAGACTGGTCTTCGTGCCTTCTGCGCCGAGGAAGACGCTGCGGTTCGCGTTGACCCGGCCGGCGTTTGCTCCACCACCGAAGCGGGCGTCCTGAAGTTCAACCCGCTCAACCAGTAAGCCACGTTTTGGCGAAGTATACTCGGGGAGGGTACTAGCCACGGGAGCAGCGAACGCAAGTTCGCTGCTCCTTTCACTATCCGCGGAGCAAAAGGAAATGGATCAGCAGGGGGAGATCTGGTCTCGGAGGCGGGACGTCGGCGCCACTGTCGGAATATACTCCAGGCGACCGCACGCTAAGAGTAACGCTATTTTGGATGCATCAAGATTTTCCGTGTAAGAAACGTCCACTTCCATCGACTACCTAGTTGTGAGTGCAATTGACGCCATTCCGGCGGCGGTATCGAGAATGACATCCGCGCAGGACGAATTGTATAGCGAGGCCGCGCAGACGTATGGCGCGGCGCTGGAGCGGCTGGCTCGGGCCTACGAGGCGGACGCGGATCTGCGGCGCGATCTGGTGCAGGAAATTCATGCCGCGCTGTGGCAAAGCTTTGACGGATTTGACGGGCGCTGCTCACTGCGGACATGGATTTATCGGGTCGCTCACAATGTGGGCGCGTCGCATGTGCTGCGGCAGCGACGGACGCGAGGGCAGGAACTGGTCGGACTGGAAGAACTGGAAAACCTTGCGGACACGAACAGCGGCCAGAGTGCGGCCGATCGCGGGCATGCGCTCGATCGGCTGCTCGGTCTGATTCAACGTCTTAAGCCGCTCGACCGACACGTGATTCTTTCTTATCTGGAAGGGCTTGACGCGGCTTCCATTGGAGAGATTACGGGACTGTCAGCGGGGAACGTGGCGACCAAAATTCATCGCATCAAGAACATGCTGGCGCGCCAGTTTCAGCAGGGAGGGAGCGAGTCATGATGGAAGTTGAAAATCCCGTGCAGAAGATCTGGCAGGACCAGCCTGTGGAGGGGATCAAAATGTCTGCTGAAATCATTCAGAAGCGCGCGGCCAAGTTTGAGCGCAGAATCATGTGGAGGAATGTTCGGGAGTACGTGGCATCGCTGATTGCTGCGGCTCTCTTTGGATATTTTTTCGTCACGGCTCACGATGTGCTGTCCCGAGTAACATTTGGGTTGTTTATCGGGGCCATGCTGTGGATCGTGGTGCAACTGCATCGCAAAGGCTCAGCGACAAGTTTGCCCAGGGGAGTGGACTCACTCACGAGCCTGCGGCTCTATCGCGGGGAACTGGAGCGGCAGCGCGCGGTAGTGCGCAACGTGTGGTCGTGGTATCTGGCTCCGTTGGTTCCGGGATTCGTGGTGTACACCATCGGATATGCGATTAAGTTTCAGCGTCCGGCAGCTTGGGCCGGACTGGCATTGATGGATGCGATCGTCGCTGGGTTGTTCGTGGTGGTGTGGAAGATGAATATGCGGGCGGCGCGATGCTTGCAACGCATGATCGACGATTTGAATGCGGCGGAGTAACGGGCGAGTTGCGTTGTATCGAGATCTGATGTATGGCGCATTCGAAGGCAAAACCCCCACCCGGCTTTACCAAATTTGTTGCCTTATAATAGGAGCGCTTGCATGAAACGTGTACTCATTCTCTTTGTTCTGGTCATGGGCGCAACGCTTGCCCGCGCACAAGACATTGCGGCCGACTGGCAAGGGACGCTCAATACGGTCATGGGAGAACTGCGGCTCGTATTGCATATCACGAAAGCTGCGGATGGGAGCTTGACGGCCACACTCGACAGTGTCGATCAGGGGGCGAATGGCATTCCCGTAAAATCAGCGACGCTCAAAGGATCCAAACTGAATCTCGACGTAACGGCAGTGAAGGGGACCTACGAGGGAACCGTTGCGGCCGATGGCAAGTCGATTTCGGGGACCTGGTTGCAAGGGAAACCTTTACCTCTCGAGTTTAAGCGGGCCACGGCGCCGATCAAGACCGAGCACAAGCCGGCAAAACCGTCTGACATCGATGGAACGTGGCTGGGCACGCTCGACACGGGAATGGGCAAACTGCGGGTCGTGTTTCACATCATGAACACCGAAGACGGATTGATCGCGACGATGGACAGTCCGGATCAGGGTGGCAAAGGGATCCCGACTTCGTCGGTGACGCGCAATGGCACCTCGCTGAAGATCGAAGCGAAAGGCAACGGCGGCGTGTTCGATGGAAAAATCGCGGCCGATCTTTCTTCCATCGATGGGACTTGGACGCAGGGCGGAGGCACGCTGCCGCTCGTCCTCAAACCCGTGAAGGATCAGGCCGAGGTTGGGCACAAGCCGGTCAAGCTTTCCGACATCGACGGGGCGTCCTGAAGCATGATCCGGCCACTGCGCTGAAGAAAGTGTCCGGTGGATTTTGAGGCCGTAAGCGTGACGCTGCGTACGCTCTGAACGCGCCTTCCCTGCACTTCCATCAGATTGTCGAACTTGGCTGGAGGATTGCGCGGGCGAGCAGCATCGCGAGCCTTCTGCGCACTTGCTCTCGCGATGCTGGTCTCCGCTCGGGTACAACAACCGGGCCTACCGCGCCGCACCGATCGACACTGCTATCTGCTCATTCGAATTCAACCGTGCCGCAAGCTCTTTCTCCCTGCTGCTGCGCGGCAGATCATAGGTATGGTTGGTCGAGAACACGATCCTGCTGAGAAACGTTTCCGTTCCGTAGCGGGTAAAGACCAGGTAGGGCGCCCCGTTATGGCTGTCGTCGGCGTCGGAGCCCGGGACATACATGCTATAGCGGGCCCTTCCATCCGCGTCAACGAACGCAACGAACGAACCGTCGCTTGCGATGCGATAGCTGTCGGCCTTCATCGCGGTTTGCCCCAACACAAAGTCGAACGGAACATTCGCCTCAAGGCGGCTTTGGGAGTGCGCCGGCGCGATTGCGAGCGACGCCACAAATACAGCCATGAACGCGAACAACACATACTTCCTGAGATTCTGCATGACTATCCTCTTTCAGAAACGGATTTCACGATGACTCGTGACGCGCTCGATTCATACCGGCTTGATGACTAGACACACGTGGCTCCTCCGAATGTACGGACTCAATCCGGATAAAAATTGTTTTAGCGCGTAGTGAGTTGGATTCGGGGAAGTGAATTTCGACTGAGGCGAGATGTAACTAGAATGTCAAAACTTTGTTTGCAAGGCTGGTGCGGTTGAAAACTTTCTTACGCACCACAGAGGACACAGGGGAACACAGAGGACGGATGTCAGCTGTCTTTGCGGTAGAGCAGATTGCGCATGGCTTCGCGGCGGGCGGCGTTGGCGCCTTTGTCGGACTTCCATCCTTCGGGGGATTTCGATCCGGTAGCGGCGGAGTCTTCTTCACTGCATTCGGGACAGCGGTTGGCGAAACCCGGCTTGCCAGGTTTCAGTTCGAATTCTTCGCCGCAAACTACGCAAACTTTGATCGGATATGCCATGTTCATCCAACGGCTTCGTGATCGTCTGTGATCTCACCACAGAGGGCACAGAGGAGCACAGAGCAAATTCTTTTTCAATTCAGGAAGTACTGACGGTACAACGTGTCCCGCTGTGCGGGACGGAATCCGGCGTCGCGGATGATGCGGCGCAACTCTTCTTCTGTCGTACAATTCGTCACGCCTGCGGCGCGGACCACATTTTCTTCCAGCATCACGGAGCCGACGTCGTTGCCGCCGAAGCGCAAGCCCATCTGGCAGACTTTCAATCCCTGCGTCACCCAACTGGATTGCACGTTCAGGAAATTCGAGAGATAGAGGCGCGAAATGGCGAGAACCTTCAAGTATTCCACTGCTGTGGCTTCGTCCCAGTGACGCCCGCCGAGCGCGGTGTTCTGCGGCTGGAAACTCCACGGGATGAAGGCGGTGAAACCGCCGGTTTCTTCCTGCAGTTCATAGAGTCGTTGGAAATGATTGATGCGGTGCTCGTATTTTTCGCCGACGCCGAACATCATGGTGGCCGTGGTGCGCATGCCGATTTGGTGCGCGGTGCGGTGGACATTGATCCAGTCTTCGGTCAGGCACTTGAGGCGGGCGATCTTGTAGCGGACTTCGTCGTCGAGAATTTCTGCGCCGCCGCCGGGGATGGAGTCGAGGCCTGCGTCGCGCAGGCGGAGGATCGTGTCGCGGATGCTGAGGTTGCTGTATTCGGCGATGGCGATGATCTCCGACGCCGAATAACAATGAAGATGCACCTTCGGAAAGCGCTCTTTGATGCCGCGGAGCATCTTCTCGTGCCAATCGATCTTGAGATCGGGATGCAGACCGCCCTGCATTAACACGCCTGTGCCCCCGAGTTCTACGGTCTCGCGGATCTTTTCGTAGATGGTGTCGAAGTCGAGGATGTAGCCCTCTTTCGCGGCGGGGCCCTTCAGCGGGCGATAGAAGGCGCAGAAGGTGCAGTACTCGGTGCAGAAGTTCGTGTAATTGATGTTGCGATCGATGATGTAGGTGACCACGCCCTCGGGATGCAGGCGGCGACGAACGGTGTCGGCTTCCATCCCGATGCCGATCAAATCATCGGAGTCGAACATTTCGAGGGCTTGCTGTTTAGTGAGTGACATAAGAGATCCACAGAACTTCTTATTCTATCGAAGGCTGCGAAGACCGTTCAAATCAGGCGGTCAAAACCCTTTACCACAGAGGACGCGGAGGTCCACAGAGGAAAGCAAGGCGGTTTCTGGTCTCAGCACAATGGATAACCGAACTACGGGAGTTCCCTTATCCAGATGTTTCGGAAACTTAGCGGCTCGCTCTTGTCGCCGTGGGCTTGCAGCTTGATGGGCGCGCCGTCGAATTTTTTGTAGAAAGGTTGGCCAATGTATCGGGTCTCGCCTTTCAGTTCGAAGTGATTCTGCACCAGCACGCCGTTGAAGAATGCGGTCACGTACGCCGGTGTCTTCAGCGAACCGTCGCCGCTGAAGGTGGGAGCGGTCCACACGACGTCGTAGGTTTGCCATTCACCGGGCTTGCGGGCTGGATTGGCGAGCGGGATGCTCTGTTTGTAAATGCTCGCCGCCATGCCGTTGACGTAGGTTTTGTTGTTGTAGGAGTCGAGGACCTGCAGTTCGTACCCGGCGTCGCCGGTGCCGGTGGATGCTAGGAATAGTCCGCTGTTCCCTCTTGCCTGTCCGGAGCCAGTGATGTTTTCAGGAACCTTCCATTCCATATGGTACTGATAGTTGTGGAAGGTGCGCTTGGTCTCGATGTTGCCGGCGGTTTTACTCACGACGAGAATTCCGGCGGCGACGGCCCACTTCGCCGGCTGGGAACGATCGTTAGCAGAGACCCATTCGTCGAGATTCTTTCCGTCGAAGAGGATGATGGCGTCTGACGGCGGCTTGCCGCACTCCGCGGCCGGTGTGACGATTTTCGGTTCGGGTTGCCAGACTTCGCTGTCTTCCGGCTTGGCCTGGGGTTGCTGGGAGTGGAGAGGGACAGTCATAGCAGTAAAAATTGTGAACGCGAACAGGTTGGTCAGTGAGATGCGCATAATGCTCAAGAGCATACACCGAAATTGATGGGGATCGTGTCCTAAGCTTTCTGCGGATGTGCGTCTCTCGCCTCCGCACCTGTGGCAGTGGCACGCTCCCCTTCGCTTCGCTCAGGGTCGCGGGGCGGACGAAGGCGTCCACCCCTACACAATCTTTGATACCATCATGCCGCACTCAGGAGGTCCCCTGTGATTACTCGGCGCAATTTCATCATTGCGAGCGGAATGACCGCACTCGCTTCCACCCGTGTGTTTGGAGCTAATGACAAACTTCGTGTCGGTGTGATTGGGGCGGGACATCGTATGAAAGGACTGCTCGATTCGGCCGATAAGGCCGGCGCGTACGAAATTGTGGCGGTTTGTGACGTGTACGGACCCAACCGCGATGCGGTCAAGGAGCGGTCCAACGGGCTGGCGACGACGCATCTCGACTACCGGGAAGTTCTCGACAAGAACATTGATGCGGTGATCATCGCGTCGCCCGATCACTGGCATGTGCCGATGGCCGTCGACGCGCTGAAGGCTGGGAAAGACGTATTCCTCGAAAAGCCGGTGACCCACACCATTGAGGAAGGCGGCACGCTGACGAAAGCGGTTCGGTCTGGCAAGCAGATTCTGCAATGCGGCATGCAGCAGCGCAGCTGGACGCACTTTCGTGATGCGGTCGATTTGATTCAGGCGGGAAGCCTGGGGCGCGTGGTGCAGGTGCGGACATATTGGTGGCAGAACTATCAGCGGAACTGGGTATCAAAGCCTGTCGATCAGCAGGCGCTCGATTGGAAGATGTGGTTGGGGGCGGCGCCGGAACAGGCGTTCACCGATGAGAAGTTTGCGCACTGGCGCTGGTTCTGGAACTTTGGCGGCGGGGCGATGACCGATCTGTTCACGCACTGGATCGATGTAGTGCATTGGGCGATGAAGGCCGATACTCCAAAGCAGGCTTGCATGGTCGCCGACAAGTATGTGTTTGATCAGTGGGATTGTCCGGATACGATTCAAGCGGCGTTCCGCTATCCCGGGTTTGATGTGGTGTATGAAGGGATGATGGCATCGTCGATCGACGATGGAGGGCTGGAGTTTCGCGGGACGGATGCGACGCTGAAGATTGATCGCGGAGGATTCACGGTGTATCGCGAGGGCGTACAGCGGGATCAGAATCCGGTGCTCACCGCGCGCAGCTTCCGCGACGGAACGATCACGCACATGGAGAATTTCTTTGAGTGCATCAAGACGCGGAAGGAACCGAATGCACCGGTGGAAACCGGGGTTGCGGCGGCACGGGCGGGGCACATTGGAAATCTGGCCTACAACAAGGGCGGACAGGTGAGTTGGCCGCAGAAATCGTAGTGTGGTGCCGGATGACGAGAGTGCAAACCGAGGAGCCGCGGACTGTCTCGCGGCCGTTGACGCCACACCCAAGCGGCGAGAACTGTTCCTGCTGCTCGCCGTCAGCTTTGTGGTCTTCTGGACGTCTACGTTTCTTCTGCACAAGTCCACAGACTTTGTCGGTCACTACGGCGATAACGCCGCTTACCTCGACGTCGCGAACGCGATCCACACTGGGACTTTCATGATCTTCAGGTACAGCATTTCATGGGATATCCATACTTGATCGCGGTGGTGTCGCTGCTTTTCCGCGTTCCGACAGGTGTGGCGCTCTGGGTGATTGCGGTTGCCGGTTGCGTGGCGTCGGTGTGGCTCACGGCCCGGCTGTTCGGAACAACGGCTGCGGGATACTTCAGCGTTCACGAATTTTGCCTGGCTTCAGCTTTCGTATCTGGGCGGATCCGAGCCCCTAGCTCTCGCGTTGGGCTTGGCTCACTGCTGGCATTTCGGCGGGATCGGATTGTGGTTTCCGCGCTGCTGGCATCGTTGGCCGTCACAGTTCGACCGCAAATGTTCTTCGCGCTGGTAGGAATTGGGCTGGTGCTGCTTTACCGGAAAAAATTTGGGCAATTTCTGG
>DATMOO010000250.1:0-22386 GCA_035568275.1 Candidatus Sulfotelmatobacter sp. | reverse complement strand
GACCAGGCTGGGATTGTCTGCTCCGAGCACTTCAATGACGGGATCTCCGGAACGTAGTTCCTGCACGCAGTCGGAGATCTTGTATTGCCAGCTTTGCTGGTCCCAGTAGACCCTCAGCGTCGGATAGCGGTTGCCGTCGTCTGGGATGAATGTATCGGCTTTGACTCCGGGCACCGTCTCCACCAGCTTTCGAATACGGTCGATGCGATCGTTCCATTCGGCGTAGAGCTTTTTGTCGTCGAGTTTCAACCACGTCTCGAGCGCAACCAGGCATCCAATGATTTCCTCTTTCCCGACTTTCATGGGACGGCAAACGGCTCCTTCCCGAGGAGCGGAATTCAACAGCGCCGCTTCGATCAGATCTTTGCGCCCCAGGAGAAGGCCGCTGCACTGCGGACCGCGGAGTCCCTTTCCACCCGAGAAGCAGTAAAGATCGATTCCCATGCGGGCGTAGAGCTTGGCATTATCGACAGGCGGGATGCCGGCGGCGTCGTCAAGCAGCATCGGGATCTTGTTTTCTTTGGCGATCGAAAGGCTCTTCTGGAGTTTCTCCCCGAGGTCGGTGGTGTAGATCATCGCCGTGTTTTCGTTGATCGCGTTGGCGAGTTCTTCCGGCGAGTACACGAGCACCAGTTTGGCCCCAGTCAGCCGTATGGCGCTATCAAAGGCGCTGCGGCCTCCGACCATGACAACTTCGTGTTTCAAGCCAGTCGTGTCGGGAAGTTGCCAGATGTACTTGTCGTCGGTGCCAGCCATGCATCCGGCGGTTGCAGCTGCCATGGCCCCTGCGGAGCCGGATGTGACGATGCCGGATTCAGCGCCAGTTAATTCGGACAGGCGGTTGCCCACTGCGCGCTGCAACTCCAGCATGTTCACAAAATGTTCGGCCGCTTCGAGTTGGGCCTGGCGAACTTCTGGGAATTCGAGCGAGCCGCTCAGATAAGTCCATGTGCCGCGACAATTGATCACCGTCTTCACGCCCAGCCGGGTGTAGACATTCTGGCGCGGATCCCGCCCAACGGCGGACGCTGCTTGCGCGTACAGATCTCGCGCGGCAATCTGGGTTAGCAGCGGCGTAGCCGCGAGCAGTTTCACGAAGGATCTGCGGCTAGCATTCCGGATCGCCATCATCGCCTCCTGGTGGAAAAGTTTCTATTCTGCAAAACGTTCACCAATCTTGTGTCCGAGCCCGCGCGTGGCGCGTTAATCTTCTTCATTGCTGAGAGGAATCTGTGATCGCACAGCGAGTATGTGGGCTTTCGCACCCGGCTTGTCCTGGTTGTAGAAACCGACGGTACAGTTCGGGCGGAAGTAATACGCATCACCGGCCTTGGCGGGAAAGCGGCCTTCGAGTCCATTCATTCCGCTTCCTGCGACCATTTCTCCTTGTCCATCCACGACCAGATAGATTTCTTCTGCGGTTTCGTGATGATGCGGGAAGTTCGTTCCTCCCGGGGCGAAGTCCATCCAGAAAAAGCTCGTAATCACGTACGCGCTATCGATGGCATCGCGCTTTCCGTTTCGCGGACCGGCCAGCAGTTTGTACAGAACTGAGGTGGGATGACCTTGCACGGGTTCTTCCTTCACGTCATCCAAGTTCACAATCCTAGCCGGTGGAGGGGGTGTGTTGAGTGCAACCCGAGGCGGAATTTTGAAGCCCATGACCAGAACACGCAGCGGCTGGGCTGAGTTGTTGGCAAGTCCGTGCTTTACCCCTGGGGCCAGATACGTGAAATCGTTCGCACGCAGAGGATGCGTCTCGTCACCAGACTGCACAACGCCCGTGCCTTCGAGAACAAAGTAGATTTCCTCTTCGCGATCGTAAAGAACACTTTGGCAGTTTCCTTGGGATTCAAGAGTAATTTCGCCAAAATGAGAAACGCTTCTCAGAATTCGATTGTCGGCGTCGCCGCCGCCAAAAATTGGTTTGTAGTGGCAGGTCGAAGAGGAAATTTCTGCTTTCGCCTCACTCAAAGCTGGCACGTATCGATGCAGCCACGTGGGATCAACAGTCCTGTCCTGGGCCAGGAGGTTGGCCGACATCACAACCGATAGGAACAGGACAGTTTTGTGCATTGTTGCGATGCGACCGCGTGTGAACGCTGGTATACCACAGAATCTTCTTGACGCAAATCGAAATCTTTCGTTTTATTAGGATTCGTTTCGTTTAGTGTGACGCTGAAATTCTGGGATTTAGTTTTGCGTGCTACTCTCAATCGCTGCAGCCGTTGTCCCGTCGGACGAACGATCATGACATTTCATCCTGCGCCGTTGAATCGAATACGACTCGTCTGTGCAGTACTCGCCGTCCTCACCTTGGTGGCGTCAGTGAAAATCCCTCTGGCGTTCGGGCAATCGAATCCGCCGAAGAATCCCGATTGCCGGGTTGAGGCCGTGGACTACAAGGGATGGCAGGCACAGCAGCTCTCGAACAAATGGGTGCAGTTGATGGTTGTGCCGCAGAATGGCGGGCGCCTGATGCAGGCCACGTTCGCGGGGCATGCCTACCTGTTCGTCAATCCCAAGTTGGCCGGCAAATACTTTCCACCAAGCTCCAGCCAGTGGTTCAACTATGGCGGCGACAAACTATGGCTCCTGCCTGAAGGGAACAACGATGAACAACATTGGGTGGGAAACTCTGACGTGCTCGATGACGGGCCATTCACGCTTCGAAAAGTTTCGGAAGGACAACGCTGCGAAATCGAATTGACGAGCCCGTCCGATCCGCAGACCGGCATTCAATTTACCCGCACGATCCGAATAGATGCGGATTCACCGCGCATTGCATTTCACGCATCGATGAAGAACGTTACGGGACACACTCTCGAGTGGTCGATGCAGTCGGTGTCGCAATACGACACTTCTCTTCCGGCCGCAGCGGGTTCCGATCAGACTGCACATATCAACCACGATTTCTGGACGTTCACTCCCGCGAACCGATCGAGCAGTTATCTGAACCGCTATCACGTCCGCTTCGGTCCGGCTGAAAACCAGGCGGTACGGGTGAGAGACGACGATCTTTTCACCGTGCACTATGCTCACATGGCTGCCGAATTGTGGCTCGATTCGACAGAGGGATGGCTGGCGGTCGTCGACGGCAACAGCCAGTTCGCCATGGTCGAGCGCTTTCAATACGAACCGGGCAAGCCATATCCGGGAAAAGCTTCCGTCATCTTCTGGACCAACGGTCCGGAGATCAGGCTGAACAGCGACGGAAATCCGTCGATGAGTGCAGATCCGGATGCGAGCCCTTACTACCTGGAAGCGGAGCTCAATAGCCCCATGTGCCGTTTGCGTCCTGGCGAGAGCTGTAGCTTTGAGACGGAGTGGTTCCCCACGCGTTCCGGCAACGAGTTCCACGGCGTTACCGACGCAGGAATCCTGATTCAGCCACTGAGAGCGACGGCTACACAGAATGGCAAAATCAACCTTTCGGGATCGTTCGGAGTTTTCTATAGCGGGCACATCGTTGCTCGACTCTACGATGTGCACGGACACGCGGCGGCAGTGATTCCTCTTGCCGAGGTAAGCCCGAACGAACGAGTCTCCCTGGCGACGGAGATTGCTTCGCCCGGAAAAACTTCGCGGATATCACTCCACCTCGTGGACGATGGCGGCATAGACCGCGGCACGCTGCAGGAAATTCAATTGAGTGGCCAGGACAATCATTGAGATGAAACGGCACGCTGTAGCACTAATTCTTTTTCTGTGGGCGGTTTGTAAGGGGCCAGAGCTGTTCGGACAGGATCACGGGGCTACGTCCAGTTCAGCACTGCGTGTGACTGCAGAAGATCTGCTGACCACGCCGGTGGGTGAGAACTGGCCTTCGTATAACGGAGACTACACCGGGCGCCGCTACAGCCGCTTGCGTGAAATTCACCGCGCCAACATCGCCCAATTACGTGCAGCGTGGGTCTTCCACCCTGGCAATACTCAGAGGCTCGAGGTGACGCCCGTAGTGATTCGCGGCGTCATGTACGTGACTTCGGCCAACGATGTCTTTGCACTGGACGCGAGCACCGGTCGAACTCTGTGGCACTATTCCCGGCCCGTCAGTTCCGGACTGCTCGACGACGCCGCAGCCCACAAGAGTCGCGGCGTTGCGGTATGGGAACAGTTTGTCTATTCGGAAACCGACGATGCGCACCTGCTCTGCCTCGACGCTCGCTCGGGAAACCTGCTGTGGGATGTGGAGTACGCGGACAAGGTGAAGCAGTATGGAGGAACGAGCGCACCTCTCGTCGTCAAAGACGAAGTCATTGTGGGTACGTCGGGTGGAGACTCAGGCGTGCGCGGGTTTGTCGCGGCCTACGATGCGAAGAAGGGAACTCTGAAGTGGCGTTTGTGGACGATTCCCGGCCCGGGAGAATTTGGCTCGGCGAGCTGGCCCGGCGATTTGTACCTGCATGGCGGTGCCACGACCTGGATGCCTGGAACTTACGACCCGGAACTCGACACGCTGTACTGGACCACCAGCAATGCTGCGCCCGATTTCGATGGAAGCTCGCGGCCGGGTGACGATCTGTATACCGCATGCGTCCTTGCCATCGATCCCAATACCGGCAAGTTGAAGTGGTATTTCCAGTTCACTCCGCATGATGTGTATGACTATGATGCAAACGAAACGCCTGTACTGGTAGACAGGGAAGAGAACGGCGCCTTACGTCATCTGCTTCTCCAGGCCGACCGCAATGGTTTCTTTTATGTTCTCGACAGAACCGACGGTAAGTTTCTGCGAGCCACTCCGTTCCTGGAGAAGTTGACCTGGGCTACTGGGATTGATGCCTCCGGTCGTCCGGTGCTTTCCGGTCTCATCCCGACCAAAGAGGGCACGCACATCTGCCCGGGCATTGTTGGCGCTACGAATTGGTTTTCGCCTTCCTACAATCCGAACACCGGCCTCTTCTATGTGATGGCTCTGGAGAACTGCAATCTTTACTTTTCGAATCCGAAGCCGTTTACCCAGGGCGAGACATTCTACGGAACCGGCACGAAGCATCCTGTGGGCGAAGACTCAAAGAAAGTTCTCTTGGCGCTCTCTCCTTCCGATGGAAAAAAGGTCTGGCAGTATCCGCAAGCCGGTCGTGGCAACTCGTGGGGAGGAACGCTCACCACAGCGGGTGGACTCGTCTTCTTCGCTGACGATGCCGAGTCCTTCGAAGCGGTTGACGCGGAAACTGGGCATCCTCTCTGGCACTTCAACACTGGCCAGTCATTCAGCGCGTCTCCCATGACCTATGCGGTCAAAGGAATTCAGTACGTGGCGATCGCCGCTGGAAGTGATGTATTCAGCTTTGCGCTGGCGCACTGAGTAGCGCGCGCGATTAATGCTGAAGGTAAGGAACGAAGCCCTTGGTTTTTGTTCTGAGCCGGTACACCGATGTCGTCGCTGTGATGTAAAGCGTGTCGTATTGCGGATCGCCCCAAGTCAAGTTGGCGGGCTGTTCGGGCATCACGATTGTGCCCAGGTGATTTCCGTTCGCGTCCCACACCCAGATGCCCTTGGGGCCGGTCACGAAGAGATTGCCTTTATCATCCACCTTGATTCCGTCGGGGACACCCTCGCCCTTTCCTCCAGGCTCTTCGCCGAAGACTCGGCCATGGCTAAGCGTTCCTTCGGCTGCGACGTCGTAGACACGAATATTTCGCTTCTCGTCATCGTCTACGTAGAACTTCTTGCCATCGGGAGAGAAAACTAATCCGTTGGGTTGCCCCAGGTCCCGTGTTAGCAAGCGCAGGTTTCCGGTGTCATCCAATCGATAGACGCCCTGAAACGGGATTTCCTGTTTTTCTCCTGCAACCAGATCTAAGGTGGGATCGGTGAAGTAGAGCGCGCCATCCGGCCCGACGATGACATCGTTCGGGCTATTGAGACGCTTTCCTTCGTAGCGATCGGCGAGCACTTTGTATTTCCCGTCCGGTGTCACTTCAATGATGGCTCGCAACACGCTCGCACAGTCGATCAAGCGGTGCCGGCGGTCGAACGTATTTCCATCGGGGTCGCCGAGCGCGATAACTTCTTCCTTCCTGCCGTCCGGATAAACACGGAAAATTTTGTTCAGTGTTTCGTCGCTGACGTAGAGGAACCCCGACGGATCCCACATCGGCCCTTCCGTGAAGCCGAAGCCGGTGGCAACGGTTTCCAGTTTCGCGTCACTGCCGATAAGCTCCGCAAACTTCGGAGAGAGGGGCTCGAGCTTGAAGCTCCGTTTTTCCTGCGCCCAAGCCATGGGCGCCAAAAGAAAAATGGGAAGGAAAGCGAGCGATAGAGTAAACCGAGTTTTCATTCGTCGTCGTCCACTTTCTTACGAGGAGGGGCAGCTTTGTTGGGCGATGGGGTGGTCATTAGGTAGCTGGCCAGGTCATTGAGTTCGGCGTCACTGAGGCGGCTGCGATAATCCGCTGGCATCAGGGAGCTGTCCTGACGCTCGAAGCTCCGCAGGTCGGTCTTTTTGAAAAAGTGGAAACTCCCATCCCTGGTTTGCAACTGCACAGAGAAGTTGTCTTCGTTTCGAACGAGTCCCTCCAGGCGCTCACCACTGCCTGTCGTGAGAACGGCCGCCCGATAGCCTATCGGGGGCACTCTCACAGCCCTGACGATTTCGTCGCGAATTGCCTCTGCGGATGAAGTGGCGCCGTGTTCCGTGAGGTCGGGACCGAGGAATCCACCTTGGCCGGAAATGGTGTGGCAAGTTGAACAATCGCCCTTGCCGAAGAAAATTTCCTTGCCACGGTTCGGGTCGCCCGGCAGAGTGCGCCCCTCCGCCTTACCCTGAAGAGTTCGCAGGTAGTCGACGACTGCGCCAACCTGTCTTGCACTGAGACTACGAAAGGCGGGCATTCCGGTTCCGGGCACACCGTTTGAAATGATGCTCGACAGTTGAGCATCGGAGAGGTGCCGCACTCTGGCACTTCCTGCAATGTTGACGGCTTTGTCGCTGCCGGTGCCATCCAGACCGTGACATCCCGCGCAGGAAGAGTTAAAAGTACTTCGACCCGCCGTTGGATCTGCCTTGGAGTCATGGTCTGAAGAGGGATTTTGCCTTGCCTGCAAAATGGAAATTGAAAGAACCGACAGAACGAAAAAGAGCCCGACCTGATATAAAGACTGGCGAATGGGGACCATAGCAAACGGCCACATTCTATCGCATCGAAAACGCGAAGGCGAAAAGCAACTCTCTTTCGCTTTCACTGGATGGAAAATGCTCTCAACGATATTTGATGGGCAAGAGGAACTGAGGAGGAAAGCATGCATCTAAATCATCCGTTCTCGAGAATACGTGTCCTGATATTTGCTTTTGCGGCATTCATGTTCATCTTCGCAACGACCGCCCACGTCCATCTTGCGCGCGCACAATCCAGCTCCGCGGCATTGGCCGTGTCGTCTGACAGCGAACTGGTTGCGCAATTTCGACATGTGGAAGTCGCTTCCGTTTCCGACGCGCTGGAGCAGATTACCCACAAAAAGATGTACATGAGCCATCGCATGCAGCCGATCTTCACGTCCAAATTTGCGGGGTTTGCCAGAACCGTCCAACTCAAGAAAGACGAGGGCAACAGCGATCCCGAGGCGCTCACGGGAATGCTTGAGGCCATCGATCAGGGATCGACCGATTCGGTGTACGTGATGGTGCTTGAGGATGGCGAAGACATTGCCGGAATGGGTGGCCTGATGGGCACGGCCATGGCGGCGCGTGGCTACGCCGGAGCGGTGATCGATGGAGGTGTGCGAGATGTGGCCTATCTGCGCAAGATCGCATTCCCAGTCTTTGCCACCGGCGTCGTTCCCTCCACTTCGGTACATCACTACCGGTTTGCGGGATCGCAGATTCCCGTAGTGTGCAACGGAGTTTCCGTCAATGCTGGAGATATCGTCGTCGCGGATAGCGATGGCGTCGCCGTCGTTCCCAAAGCTCAGGCGCAGGCGGTGCTCACCCTGGCTCAACAGATGGACTACAAGGAGCATTCCATGTATGCGCTCATCGAGCAATTTAAATCGATAGTGCAGGCGGTGAAGAAAGTAGGGCGTCTGTAGGTTGCATAAAATCGATTTTCATCAGATAATCCAGCGTTTTCATTTTTACTTGCTATGACAGCGCGACCGAAACGCAATTACAACATTACCGCTCTGCAGCGTGGTCTGAAGCTTCTGAATCTCTTCAGTGAATCTCCACGCGGACTCACCGCGAAACAGGTCGCAGCTTCGTCGCGACTGCCAGTGAGCACCGTCCACCGTTTTCTGGCCAACTTAGTCACCGCGGGATTCTTGAACCGCGATCTGGAAGGCACACACCACCTCGGGATCGCGTGCTTTGCGATTGGGCAGGCCGCCGCAGGGCAATTGGATATTCGCCGCTTAAGTCTGCCCCATCTGCGCGAACTGAACCAGCAGACTCGCGAGACCATACATCTCACGGTCCGGCACGGCGTGTCAGCCGTGTACGTGGAGAAGTTGGACTCGCCGGAACCTCTGCGTATCCATTCGCGAATTGGCGCGTCGGTTCCGCTTTACTGCACCGCCGTGGGAAAAGTGATGCTGGCCTACATGCCGGCTGACGAACAGGATCGCATTCTGTCGCAACTCGAACTGAAACGCCTGACGCCGAACACCGCCGGCAGTCTTCAGGAACTCAAAGCTGAGTTGTTCCGCGTCCGCAAGAACGGATTTGCCTCGGACCTTGAGGAACACGAATTGCACATCCGCTGTGTCGCCGCTCCCATCTGGGATCACACGGGGAGCGTGCAATCAAGCGTCAGCATCACGGCGCCGAGTCTTCGGATGCCCGTAGCGCGCCTTCGCCAGCTGGCACCGCTTATCCAGACGGCAGGATTGCAGATTTCGGCAGAACTGGGCTATCAGCCGGCTGCCCTTCGTTCCCGTTCGTCCGCGGAAAGCCGCGACGGTAAAACCGCACTACAGCTTGCCAGAATGGCTGTGTAAGACACAGCTTGGCGCACCCCCAATGACGGATTTTAAAAATCGCAAATCGAAAGGAAGATGAACATGGATTTCACTTCGACCCGACGGACATTTGCCCTGAAGATGGGTTCAGTTCTCTCGGCTCTCGGCCTTACGGCGGCTGCGGCTACGCGCGGAATGGCGCAGAGCTCTCAGGATGCGAACGCCATTCGGAAGCTGAATGGAGAAGGCAAGCCGGGCAGCGAAAAAGACGTCATCATGCCCGTGATTGTTCACAACGGATTGCTCTATGTGTCCGGAATAGGCGCGCACGATTCGCGGGATCAGAAAGAATGGACGATCGAATCTCACACCAGCATAGTGATGGACAAGCTGAAGAAGATGGTTGAAATCGGCGGAGGAACGATGGATACCGTCCTTCAGGCCAATGTGTTTCTCGTCAAGATCGAGCACTGGGACGGCATGCACAAAGTGTTTGCGACCTATTTCCCTCATGGCGGACCGGCCCGCACCACGGTGGCAGTCGCTGCACTGCCGGGAGATTCGCTGGTTGAAATCAATTGCATTGCCGCTGTGGCTCACAAGTAAGACGCGCTGGTAGAAACGAGGAGAATTTATGCGACTGAACTCGACTTGGAACCGCCGGGGATTCCTGGGGACCGCGGCGGCGATGGTGGGGTCGATCTTAGCGCCTCGCAAACTCTTTTCGAAAGTTGCCGCAACGGCGGGAAGCAACGCTGTGAGCGGCTTTGGCCAGAGCGGAAATCCCTATGATGAACTGGGTGTGACCACCGTCATCAACTGCCAGGGAACGATGACCATGCTTGGCGGCTCCGTTCTTCGGCCGGAACTCGAAGCCGTGATGGCCATGGCAGGGCGCCACTTTGTGAACATTCCCGAACTCGAAGTGGCGGCGGGGAAGCGCATCGCGGAAATGCTGAAACTTCCCGAAGGCTACGGCGCACTCGTCACTTCAGGCGCGGCCGCCGCGATTCAATCGGGGCTGGCGGGTATTCTCACCGGCGATAACGAAAAGCTGATCCAACAACTGCCCGACCTTACCGGCATGAAGTCGGAAGTCATCATCCAGAAATCGCATCGCAACCCATTCGATCACCAGTTGCGATCGACCGGGATCAAGTTGATCGAGGTTGAGACTCACGATGAACTCCGCCAGGCTGTGAACGACCGGACGGCCATGATGCACTTCTCGAATTTTGCCAATGCGGCCGGGCAGATCAAAGTCGACGAGTGGGTGAGGCTCGGCAAGCAGTACAACGTTCCATGCATGAACGACGCTGCTGCGGATACACCGCCCGTGTCTCACCTTTGGGACTACACCAACATGGGATACGATCTCGTCACTTTCAGCGGTGGCAAGGCCATGCGAGGGCCGCAGTGCGCGGGATTGCTGATCGGGCGCAAGGATCTAGTGGCTTATGCGCTACTCAATAACAGCCCACACGAAGACACGCTGGGCCGCAGTCAGAAAGTCGGCAAGGAAGAAATTATCGGGATGGTCAAGGCTCTGGAACTTTATCTGAAGGAAGACCACGACGCGCTGGCACGGGAATGGCAGGATCGGCTGGAGCGAATCTCGCGCGAACTCACCAAGGTTCCGGGCGTGAGCACTTCGTTCTTCGTCCCCGACATCGCGAATCACGTGCCCCACATGCGGATCTCATGGGATTCGAGAGTTTCTGTTGAACCGAAGCAGGTTTCGAAATTACTGCGGGAGTCCAAGCCCGTGATTGTCATTGGCGGCGGTGAAGGCGGGCCTGGGCTCAGCATGTGCTCGTTCATGCTGCAACCGGGCGAGGACAAGATCGTCGCCGAACGGTTGGCGCATATCCTGAAGGAACACTCCGCCTAAGATCGCGATACCGTGCTCATGCCCCCGGCGAAAATAACGCGCGTGCGCTGGCTTCTGGTTTTCTGGTTGTTCGTCCTCAGCGCCGTGTCGTATTTGGATCGCGTCAACATTTCCATCGCAGGCGGGGCGATCGTCGATGCCTACCATCTCACGGACGTGCAGTTGGGCAAAGTCTTCAGCGCGATGCTGTTGGGTTACATGCTATTGCAAACGATTGGCGGGCGTCTCGCCGACCGTTTTGGCCCACGAATCGTGCTCACGGGTGGAGTGATCTGGTGGGGAATCTTCACCGCCCTCACGGCGCTCGTACCTGCGAATATCACGGGTGCTCTGTTTCTATTCATGGCAGTACGCTTCCTTCTCGGAGCGGGCGAAGCGGTCATCTATCCTTCCGCGAATCAATTTCTTTCCCGCTGGATTCCTGTCGACGAGCGCGGAATCGCCAACGGCTGGATCTTCGCCGGAGTCGGTGCCGGCGCTGGTCTCACGCCACCGTTCATCACGTATTTGATGGTCCACTACGGATGGCGTTCCTCGTTTTGGGCATGCGCCGTGATCGGATTGATCGCCGGCGCGATCTGGTATTCATCGGCTCGCGATACTCCGGCCGAACATCCAGCGGTCTCCGACTCTGAGCGCACCTTCATTGAGTCTCAGCTTACGGTGGCAGCACCACACCAGAAAGCTTCGAGCCGAGAGGTAGAGCTCATGCCATGGTCGCGCGTTGTGGGAAGCCAAGAAGTGTGGGCTCTCACGATCAGTTATTTCTGTTACGGCTATGTTGCTTGGATGTTCTTCAGTTGGTTCTACCGATATCTGTCGAAAGTAAGAGGACTGGATCTAAAGGCAAGCGCGTTCTATTCGATGCTGCCCTTTCTTGCGATGCTCGCGGGCTGCTTGGTTGGTGGGCTGGTCAACGACGACCTGACGAAATCGCGTGGACCACGGGTCGGGCGGTGCGGAATTGCCGTCATTTCGATTTGCGTTGCCGGCATCTTCATCGCCTGCGGGACGCAAGTGCAGAGTGCGCGCCTGGCGAGCGTTGTCCTCGCGGGTGGCGCAGGTGCGCTTTATTTGTCCCAGAGTTCTTTTTGGTCCGTAACCGCAGACATCGCCGGCGGATCGTCGGGCACAGTTTCGGGGATCATGAACACGGGCAACCAGTTCGGCGCTTTTCTTACGGCTATGCTGACCCCCTGGATCGCATCGCGTTTCGGATGGACGTCTTCTTTCCTGGTCGCAGCCGGTTTGTGCGTGGTCGGCGCAGCGAGTTGGTTGGTCGTGGACCCAACCAAAACACTCAGCTCAGCGTCGCTTGAGAGTTCTTCGCCAGCACCGACTGTAGAGCCGGCCTTAGCAGCGAGGCCGAATCCCGGTCCAGATAGATAGTCGCGTTGGGATGTCTTCTTATGATCGAAGCCGGGGCCATGGGACTGATCTCTCCTTCGAAGCACGCTTTTATGGCCTGAGCTTTGCGCTTGTCCGGAACCACGGCGAGAATTTCCTTGGCTTTTAGAATCTGTTTCGCCGACATCGAAAGCGCTTGCGTCGGAACTTGGGAGATATCTGCGAACCAGGCTTCGCCGACCTGCTGCCGACGGCACGCCTCGTCGAGATTGACGATGATGTACGGTTCTTCGGTGTTGAAATCTGCCGGGGGATCGTTGAATGCGATATGCCCATTCTCCCCGATACCGAGGAAGGCGATATCAACGGGCGCCGAGGCAATCTGCTTGCTGGCCTCGCGCGCCACAGCGGCCGGGTCAGCAGCATCTCCGGCAAGCAGATGATAGCGGCGGATTCCAGTTTTGCTGATCAGTTGTTCCATCAGCATTTTGCGAAAGCTGCCAGGGTGCGTGATCGGCAAGCCGATGTATTCGTCGAGATGGAAGGCCTCCACTTTTGTCCAATCGATTCCCGGAGCCTTCGTCAGCGCATCGAGGAACTCGAGTTGAGAGGCAGCCGTAGCGGCGATGATGCGTGCCGCTCCGCGCTCTGAGATGGCGCGCCGAATCGCAGTGGCCGCCTGCTCGGCAGCTGCGCGGCCCAACGTGATTCTGTCATTGAATAACTTAACGAGCATGGCAAGATCCGATGATCGAGATATGGAAACGGCAAATTATACAATCCAGTCGCTGGCGCTAATGCTGATACGAACCATAATCTTACGGCGTGAAAACGAATAGCCTGTGTCGGAGCACGAGAGAGATCGGCACTGTTGTATCACTCTAGCCAGAAGCCACCTTGGAGATTCGCGATGAGAGTGTCTGTCCGGATGCTTCCTGTCTTCATTCTTAGCAATGTTCTTCTTAGCAACATGCCCGGCGCCGCCCAAGTTGTGACGGTCGACGCAACCCCCAGCCATGTCGTAAACCGGTTCAGCCCTCTTCGCGCGTTGGGATCCACCGTCGATCGTGTTCCCAGCAACGCCACTGATGTCTTCTTTCGTCCTGATCAGATCCAGAACGTGCTCTCGGCAGGGTGGGGAACGATCAGCTATCGCCAGAACACCGATCTTTTCGTGCAGGCCTGGCACTGGAATCCGAAAGGCACCTGGAGCGATCCCGCGGGCAAAGGTTATTTCACGGGGGACAAAACTCCAACCCGCGAGATGATCCGGCACTCCTACGGCTACTCACTACCCCACCGTGGATTCACGCGCAACGGAGGCAGCGAGTTCGACGGCTATTCCCGCATCGACGATGGGAACGTTAACACATACTGGAAGAGCAATCCGTATCTGACGAGTGGCTTCACAGGAGAGGAAGATTCTCTTCACCCGCAGTGGGTGGTCATCGCGCTTGACAAAAAAGAGAGCGTCAATGGAATCCGCATCCAATGGGCGGATCCCTATGCCCGCGATTTCCAGATCCAGTACTGGGTCGGAGATGGCGATGCCATGGACGAGCAGGACAAAGGTGAGTGGAAGAATTTTCCTTCAGGAACGGTGACAGACGGGAAGGGAGGAGACTCGACTTTGCCCTTGTCATCATCGCTGATATCGACAAAGTTTGTGCGAGTCTTGATGACTCGTTCCTCGAATACCTGCGACACTCATGGCTCTTCCGACCGCCGCAACTGCTTGGGATATGCGATTCGCGAGCTTTATCTGGGAACGATCAACGAGAAACACGAATTCAGAGATCTCCTTCACCACTCTCCCGACCAGAAACAGACGCTCACGTTGTGTTCTTCGGTCGATCCGTGGCACGAGCCATCTGACTTGTACGTCGCCCCCGACCGCATGGAATCGGGTGATCAACCGGGCTTCGATCTCTTTTTCACCAGCGGAATTACCCGCGGCCTTCCCGCAATCGTGCCCGTCGCATTGCTCTACAGCACGCCGGACGATGCGGCCGCGCAAATGACCTACATCAAGATGCGGGGCTATCCGGTTTCCTACATCGAGATGGGCGAGGAAGCGGACGGGCAATACATGCTCCCGGAGGACTACGGTTCCCTGTACTTACAATTTGCCAGCGCCCTTCATAGCGTTGACCCGGGATTCAAACTCGGAGGACCTGCTTTTCAAGGCGTCACCGAAGACATCAAGGCGTGGCCCGATGCACAAGGCCGAACCTCGTGGCTGGGCCGATTTCTCGACTACCTGCGAGCCCACAATCGATTACAGGATCTGTCGTTCATGTCGTTTGAGCACTATCCGTACGACGGATGCGAAACGCCGTGGAAGAACCTGTATCAGGAACCGGAGCTGATCACCCACATTATGAAGGTATGGCGAAATGACGGTTTGCCGCCAGGGATGCCTCTGCTTGATACCGAAACCAATGCGCACGGAGGCGAGGCCGCGGTGGATATCTTCGGCGCTCTCTGGCTGGCTGATTCCTTCGCCGGATTTCTTACCGCCGGCGGACAGTCCACTCATTATTACCATGCTCTGTCCTATTCACCGCCTCATCCAATTTGCCCCAACAGTTGGGGAACATATCACCCGTTCATGGTCGATGATCAATACCAGATTGTGCAGCCCACGTCACAGTTCTTCGCCGCTCAACTTCTGACCCAGGAGTGGTCGCAGCCGAAGGACGCCGAGCATCAGCTTTACCGGGCCGTGAGTGATGTGCGTGACGCTGACGGAAACGTGCTGGTGACCGCTTACGCTCTACATCGTCCAGACGGTCAGTGGGCCCTGATGCTGATTAACAAGGACCACGATCATTCCCATCCTGTACGCGTTGTGTTTCATGATTCCGAAGATAACCGCGATGTGTCGTTCGGCGGCCAAGTCACCATGATTACGTTCGGCAGAGAGCAATATCAGTGGCATCCGGATCGAAAGAAGGGACACGCAGATCCCGACGGGCCGCCCAAGACGTCAGCGCTCCAAGCTGGGCAAGACACGAACTACGATCTGCCGGCCGCCTCGGTCACAGTACTTCGAGGAACCCTCGGCCCGGCCGGACGATAACGCCCTTCACGATTTCAGGGTCAACAAGAGGTTACGCACGCCGGCACTAAAATGTCCGCCGGATCAACTCTCGTACGCTACACTGACACCCCATGATGGAACCGGGAAGGGAAGAGTCCGTAGCCTCGGCGGCATCCATCTGCGATGTGTCGAAAGAACCCGGACAAAGTGTCATTCAGTCTCCGGCGAACCAGCGCGAGTCCTATCAGGCATTGGCAACGGCTTTTGTGGTGCTCTTCTGCATCGTTGGTGTTGCCCTCTGGGGGCTGCCTTTCTACTACGACTTCATGGTTCAACAATTCGGTTGGACACGTGCTCAAGTGACATCAGGCAACGCGCTCAGCAAACTGATCGTCGGTCCTATCTTCGGTTTCCTCGCAGGATGGGTTGTCGACCGCTTTGGGCCGCGTCGATTGATGATGATCGGCATATTGATGGCGGGGGTTGCCCTGGTGGGACTGGGCTCGATCTCAAGCCTCGGCATGTTTTACTTCTTTTACTTCTTTAACGCGCTGGGCTATGTCTGCGGGGGTCCACTGCCAAACCAGGTTTTGTTGACGCAGCGGTTCGACCGGTCACGCGGAAAGGCGATGGGCTTCGCCTACCTCGGAATCGGCATCGGAGGGGCAACCGTCCCGTGGATATCGCATGTGCTGGTTCAGCATTTCGGATGGCAGACCGCTCTGCAAATTCTGGGCCTCACCATCGTAGTCGTCTCATTGCCCTTGGCCTGGTTGGTGAAAGAGACGCCACGAGCGACAACAACCAACGGATCGGTGAGCGTACCCAGTCCGAAGCCAGCATTCAAGCAACTATCGTTCTATCTGCTCACTCTGGGCAGTATGTGCTCAGTTGCTGCCATCAGTGGCACGCAGCAGAATCTGAAGCTCCTGTTGAGTCTCGACCGCCACTTCACGCAGCGGGATGCCGCAAGCATCCTGTCGATGGTGCTGGCCTTCAGTATCGCGGGGCGGTTACTCATGGGTTGGCTCGCTGATCGGTTTTCAAAAAAACACGTTATGCTCCTGACGTTCCTGCTCGTTGCCGCGGGCATTCCGCTGTTGTTCTTCGGGACTTCACGCCTGATCCTCTACGTTTCCGCTGCGATTTTTGGAATCGGTCTGGGCGGCGATTACATGATCATTCCTTTAATAACGGCCGAAATCTTTGGGATTGAAATCCTGGGAAGGTTGATGGGTGTAATCCTCACCGCGGGAGGTATCGCGGAAGCTGCTGCGCCCTGGTTGATGGGCCATTTACGAGACGCTACCGGAAGCTATCGCGAGAGTTGCGTTGTGCTGGTGGTGGTTGCGTTGCTGGGCGGAGTCGCTGTTTTGGGATTACCAGGCCGGCGGAGCGCAGGATGAGTACCTCAGCAATCCTTCGCCTGGGCAGCGTCAAGCATGTCAGCCGCTTCCAAGATCATGTGCAGGCCCTCGGTCTGCAGATCCCTTGCGACCTCCAAATCGCGACGGGAGACCAATCCCCGCTGCGCTGGCCGTTGACGCGCGGTCCATTCAAAATCGCCAACCGCATTGCCGTTCAACCCATGGAAGGTTGGGACGCGACGCCGGATGGCGCGCCTTCGGAAAATACTGTTCGGCGATGGCAGCGGTTCGGCCGCAGCGGTGGCAAGCTGGTTTGGGGCGGAGAAGCGGTTGCGGTTTCCCACGAAGGACGGGCGAACCCGAATCAGCTTCTCGCTGCGCCAAGAACGCAAGAAGCCCTTGCCAACCTGCGAACTGTTCTAAGGCGCGAGCATATCCTGACAACCGGTAGCGACCACGGGCTAGTCATTGGGTTGCAGATGACGCACTCCGGGCGGTACTGCCGACCCAACGAACACTCTCGTCCGGAACCTCGCATTCTCTATCACCATCCATTCCTCGACCGGCGCCTGAAGTTGCCTCTCGACTATCCGCTGCTGAGCGACGGGGAAATCGAGTCGATCATCGAAGACTTTCATCGGGCCGCGTTCCTGGCTTGGCAGTCAGGCTTTGATTTCGTGGACATCAAGCATTGCCACGGCTACCTGGGGCATGAATTTCTCAGCGCGCACACGCGCGAAGGACGTTACGGCGGAACTTTCGAAGGCCGAACCCGTTTTCTTCGCGAGGTGGTGCAAGGGATCCGTTCGCGCTGTCCCGGATTGCACATTGGTGTGCGGCTTTCGGCGATCGATACCGTGCCCTTCAGTAGTGACTCGAGTCGGAGTGTCAACGGGAAGCCCTCTACCGGAGTCGCGGAGACGCGCCCCGAGTTGCTCCCCTACCGTTGGGGTTTTGGCGTGAATCCGCTCGACCCGACGGATACGGACTTGAGTGAGCCGGAGCGCTTCTTGTCTTTACTCGAAGAGCTAGGAATTCAGTTGGTGAACATCACCGCTGGCAGCCCTTACTACAATCCGCATATCCAGCGTCCCGCGCTGTACCCGCCTTCTGACGGATATCTGCCACCGGAAGATCCATTGGTAGGAGTTGCTCGGCAGATGGCAGTGACTCGTCAGCTCAAGCAGCGGTTCCCAGATTTGCTCATGGTTGGGTCGGGGTATACCTACCTGCAGGACTTCCTCCCTCATGTGGCGCAAGCTGCCGTGCGCGAAGGCTGGGTTGACTTCGTGGGGCTGGGCAGGATGGTGCTCACTTATCCCGAGTTCCTTTGGGAAGCCTCCGAGTGCGGCGAGATCCAACGTAAGCGTATTTGCAGAACCTTCAGCGATTGCACCACCGCGCCACGCAAGGGATTACCTTCCGGTTGCTATCCGTTGGACGAGTACTACAAGGATTCTGACCTGGCGGAAAAACTGAAGGAAGCCAAGAAGCGCTGACATTGATTGGCTGCACATACTTGCGCCCACGAAATGGAAAACGATGACGATTGATGATCTGATCGCGCGCCAAAAACCGCGACGCAAAGTTCAGGGTATTGCCGCCGCCTTGCGGCCGTACGAGGCAGATGGCCGGATCGCCGTCGATGCATTTGCCCAGCAGTTGACGCACACGCATCGAGCCGGGCTGATGAATGCGGTCAACATGGACACCGGCTACGTGAACTACCTAAGCGATTCCGAAAAACAGGAAGTACTGAACTGGACGCGGCAGGCTCTCGGACGAGGGATCCCATTTGTAGCCGGCGCGTATATCGAACATCAGGCCGGCAATGACGTAGTCACGCTGTATCGACGCCAGATCGAAACGATTGTTCGCTTTGACGGCATTCCGATTCTGTTCCAGACAGCTCGCCTGCACGGTAAGTCACCGGAAAAAATAGCGGATGCGTATCGAGCCATATGTCGCGACTATCCACAGGTTCTGGCGTTCGAACTAGGTTCGATGTTTGCTGCAAACGGCGAGATCTATGACAACGAAACAGTGCGGCGCTTGATGGACATCCCTGAGATTAAGGGGATGAAACACTCGTCCCTCGACCGTATTCTGGAACTTGAACGACTCGCCCTTCGCGATGCACAGCGGCCGGACTTCCGTATCTACACCGGGAACGACCTGGGAATCAACATGATTGAATACGGGTCGGACTACTTGCTGGGGCTGGCCGCCTTTGCGCCTGAGAAATTCGCCGAGCGCGATCAACTCTGGGAGGCCGGGGATCCCGGGTACTACGCCCTATCCGACGCTCTGCAGTATTTGGGAAACGTCGCTTTTCGTGCGCCCGTTCCCGCGTACAAGCATTCTGCCGCGGTGTTTCTGAAGCTGATCGGACGGATTCCCAGCGATCGAACGCACCCTGGCAATCCACAGCGGCCCGCATGGGAGGCGGAAATCATGGCGGATTGCGCCCGACGACTGTCGCTGCTGTAAGGCTCAGATACTTTTGGCAGAAGTGTGGTTGGGCCTGCATAATGTCGGAGCCAGTTCATTGCATGCAGACCCGACAACTGATGACGCCGCTCAAAATTTCCGCAGTTTTCTTGCTCTTATCGTTCTCTTCTGCCACAGCTCAGGTGAAGGTTTGGCAAGGCACGTTAACCTTGCCTACGTATGAGGAAGGCGCGCCCGATCCAAATCCGCCGTTCGATCAGTATGCCAACAGCCGCTTCAACTATCCTTACACGCTCCGCGACCGCTTGACCGACCAGCGGAGGGACCATGCGTGGCGCGCTATCTTTTTGGAGAATGAGTACCTGAAGTGCTCGGTCCTGCCTGATCTTGGAGGCCACGTCTATACCTGCACAGACAAGATCAGCGGTCAGCCGATGTTTTATGAGAATCCATCCATCAAGAAGGCCGATATCTCGTATCGGGGCGCATGGGCCGCTTTTGGAATCGAGTTTAACTTCCCGGTTTCCCACAATTGGGTCAGTCTTTCTCCGGTCGATTTTGCGTTCGGGCAAAAAGATGACGGCAGCGCATCCGTTTTCGTGAGCAACATCGACCGGGTATATGGAATGCAATGGTCGGTAGAACTCGTACTGCGTCCTCATTCCACAGTTCTCGAAGAGAGGGTAACGCTGAACAATCGCAGCGACGTTCGGCACCGCTTTTACTGGTGGAATAACGCCGGAGTTCAAGTGTGGGATGATTCGCGCATTCAGTACCCAATGCGGTTCATCGCGAGTCACGGCTTTCGAGATATACAGCCTTGGCCAATCGATGCAGACGGTAACGATCTCAGCATTGTGAAGAATCAGACCAAGGGGCCAGTCTCGTCGTTTGTGTACGGAAGCCGCGAACCTTTTATGGGCGTTTGGCACCCCCACACCAACACCGGGACCGTGCACTATGCGGATTATGCGCAGCTTCCCGCGAAGAAGATCTGGTCATGGGGCACCGATCCCGACGGACTCGATTGGAGAAAGACCCTTTCTGATAACGACAGCGCCTACGTGGAAGTGCAGGCAGGGCTCTTCCGCAATCAGGAGACCTATGCCTTTCTCGAGCCCCGCCAAACCATTCGCTTCTCTGAGTTCTGGATGCCGGTGCGCGACATCGGTGGTATTTCAAGGGCGAACCTCGTCGGCGTGGTTCACCTGAGCCGAAAAGAGAATGCGCTGGTAGCAGGTCTGAATGTGAATCAGGATGTTTCTGGAGCGATCCTGCGCATCTTGGCCGCAGATCAAGAAGTCTTTCGCGAAACGGCTAGCCTCAAGCCACAGCGTACCTGGTCGCACGAAGTACCGAATGCCGACGCAAATCAGAAATATACATTCGAACTGCGTGACACGAACAATACTGTTCTGCTTCGCCACACGGAGGGTCAATACGACTGGACCCCAGCTGAGCACGTTCACGTCGGTCCGCAGGCTTCGTATCAGATGCCAGATCCAGAGCATCGCACGGAGGATGACTGGCTTCAACTGGGGAACGAACAGGAACTTGACGGGAACCTGTTGATGGCGTTGCAAACGTATCACAGTGCTCTCGCCAAGTTTCCCGAGAGCATTGAGGGCCGTAAGGCGGCCGGACGCTTATCCGCCGCTTTGCTGCGTTTCAAAGAAGCCAAGACCCTTCTCGAGCCCGTTTACGCCCGCAACACGTCTGACGCTGGAGTTGCCTATTACCTCGGGATTTCCTACGACGGGCTGGGCGAGAGTAACGAGGCGCGAGAATCTTATGAAGCAGCTGCGCGGCTGCCTGCCTTCCGCGCGGCGGCCGGACTGCGACTGGCGGAGCTTTTGGCACGCGAAAGAAATTTGAAAGAGGCAGAGTCTTACTTGCTGGAAGCCAATCATTCAGCTCCAGACGATCTTCGCACTGCTGAAGAGTTGGCAGCGGTCCTGCGAGCGGAAGGGCAGAAAGAAAAATCCCAAAGCCTTGCTGAACAATGGCTGGCGCGATTTCCTCAGAGCTATTTCCTGCTTGAGCAGGTTGGCAGAGCTGACCTGCATCACCTCGCGGATGACGCCGACCGGGTGTTGAGTGTCGCGGCCGAATATATGCGGCTGGGATTGTACTCCCAAGCGCTTGATGTCCTCTCTCGCGCGTACCCTGCGGCGGTTGTTGATGAACGCGAACCCGGTATACCTCCTCCGGACAAACATCCGATGGTCGCCTACTATCGCGGATATTGCCGGGTAAAGCTGGGACAATCCGGTTCTGCAGATTTCAGCGCCGCTTCGAAGCTCTCCGCGAACTACGTATTTCCCAATCGCGCAGAAGACCTCGAGGTCTTAACTGCAGCGCTGAGCGCGGATTCGCATGACGCGAGCGCGCATTACCTGCTGGGAACGCTTTACTTCTCCAAAGGGATGACTGACGAAGCCCTTGCCGAGTGGGAACAGGCGCGACGGTTGAATCCCCAGATTCCCGTTCTGCACGCCAGCCTGGGCCGCGCGCTGTTGCACCAGAAAGAAAATGCTGAACAGGCATTGCTGGCCTTTCAAGAGGGTCTTCGCACCGATCCTCAGAATGTCGAACTTTATACGGGAATGGATCAGGCCTTGAGCATCTTGCAACGTCCACCGCAGGAGCGTATAGCCGCATTAGAGCACTATCCCGATCTCGCCAATATGCCCTCTCCTCTCGTGTATGAACTCATTTTGAACCTAACCGAGGCTGGAGAGTTCGAGAAAGCGGCTGCCCTGTTCCACAATCGCTTCTTCCAGCGCGCGGAGGGCGGAACGAATGTCCGGCAGGTATGGCTGGAAATGCAAATGCAGCGGGCCTTATCGTTCGCACAACACGGACAGTGCTCTGAGGCAATCCATGTGGCCGATCACATGGCAGAGCCAGTGTCCGACCTGGCGTTTACGCGCGACGGACTAGAGCCATTTTTGCGATCTGCCAGATTCACTTATCTTCGAGGAAGTGTGTATAAGAGCTGCAACCTGCCCGAACGAGCGCGAAGCAGCTTCAAACAGGCGGTTGAGCAATCGCGACCCGAAGATGCAGTCTGGTCCTGGAGAGCATCGCAAGAGCTGCCCGATTTCGATGAGCGTGCGGCAAAGCAAAGATTGCAGCGCATACTCGATCGCATAAACCGCGACGGTAACATGCGTCCAAGAACTGGTTGGCTGCTCTACAATGCCGCGATGCTCGACCGCGCGGTGGGCAACACTCAACGCGCGGAAAAAGAATTTCGTGAAGCCTTCTTCCGTCCTGACCAGTTGTTGACTTACCACCTGACGCGACTGGAGCTTTCTGGCAGCAATCCATAGTCTGGAGCGAATGTGAGGAGCAAAAGCGCGACAAACGGATTTCTCCCATG